>JBATYG010000339.1:0-6651 GCA_049673945.1 Occallatibacter sp. | reverse complement strand
CTTCTGTACAGCCAGGTGCCGGCGCTGGCGCGGGGCGACCGCGGCATGCTCGATCTGCTTGCGCTCGATCGCAGCAACCGGCTGGTGGTCATTGAGCTCAAGGCCGAGGAGGATCTGCATCTGCCGCTGCAGGCCCTCGACTATTGGATCCGCGTGCGCGCGCTGAACGAAGATCGTCGAGCGGCGGAGGGCGACAGCAGGCCGCTCTCAGCCTTTGAGCGCCACGGGTATTTTCCGGGCGCCGAGGTGTCGGAGCGTCCGCCGCGACTGGTGCTGGCGGCGCCGGCGCTGCGTGTGCATCCGGCGAACGAGACGGTGCTCAAGTATCTCGCGCCCGAGGTGGAGTGGGAGCTGATGGCGCTGGGCGAGCACTGGCGCCGCGAGCTGAAGGTCGTCTTCCGCAAGCGCGGCGGAGATGGAAGGCCGACGGCGCCGCGGTCTTTGGCTCCGACGGCCCGGGGCTAAGGGGCTCTTCAATGCACGTCGGCGAGCGCCGCGTTCATTCCCTGGAAAATGCCGTCGTATTGGCCGTCGCGGGCAGCAAAGCGTAGTGGCTTGACGCGTTCGACGCAGATCTCGGGCGGCGTGGGCTGCTGCTTGAGGATGGTCATGGTTTCGCTGATGAAATCGGCCAGAGGCATGGCGCGCGGATCGCTGGCGCCGCCCATCAGGTCAGTGGCCACGTAGGGCGGAATCAGCTCGAGGACTTCGACCGAGGTGCCGCGAAGCTGGTAACGCAGCGACTGCGTGTAGGAGTGAATGGCAGCCTTGGTGGCGCAGTAAGTGGGTGTGAGTGTGAGGGGAACGAAAGCGAGGCCTGAAGAGACGTTGATGATGGTTGCCTTCGGCTGCTTTTTGAGCAGAGGCAGAAGCGCGGCGGTGAGGCGGATCGGTCCGAGCAGGTTGATGGCGACGATGGACTCGGATTTTGCCACGTCGATTGCCTCCGCATTCAGGTCTTCGGCCTTCATGATGCCGGCGTTGTTTACGAGGACGTTCAGCGTGGGGAAGGCCGAGGCTGCTTCTTTGAGGAGGGCCTTGATGCTGACTGGATTTTCGATGTCGAGCAGCAGCGACTTCATGCCGGGATTGGCAGCTGTGGTTTCATCGAGGGCGCTCTGCCTGCGGCCAGCGATCACCACCTGATTGCCCAGCTTCTGCAGCGCTTCGGCGAGTGCCCGGCCGATGCCGGAGCCGCCACCGGTGACGAGAATCGTGTTGCCGGAAATGTTCATATCGACTTCTCTCCTTTGCCTTAGAAACTTGAGGGTACCGGAAATCCACAGTGCTGCGCTGAAATCCACAAGCGTGAGTTTTGCGGATGCCGAAGGGTGATGCTCGCAACTGCCTGATTTAGAAGCGCGGTTTTACGGATTTGGTTCTCGCGCCAGAGAAATTGATTTACTTCGAGGATTTTCGTGCAAGAGTGCGATGTGGGTGATATAAATGGCGACAAATCCTCTGCCGCGCACAGGTGAATCAGCCGTATTTCCGTGCGTCGATTTTGCTCGCCCGTTTGAAAGCCCTTTAGCCAGCACGTGTGGCGTCGGTTGCCCGTTGACTTCAATGAAGGGAAATTTTAGGTGATGAGCAAAGTCTTTCATCTGTCCGCGGCGCCTGCACTTTCAGATGCCGAAATCAATGGAGTCCACATCATGCCGGTTGGAGACTTTTCGACGCTGGAAACCGATTTTGATTCCGAGGTCCGAGAACTGGTTGATTCCATTTCAAATACGCTTGGGTGTGTGCGCGCCGTGCAGGCGGCGATTGCAATAGAAGCATTGGGAGCTCTGGTGCTCTACGGCATCTGGTTCCTGGCGCATATTCACCGGTAAAGCCGGGTCTATTTTTTCAGCGGTTTTCTCGCGAAATAATAGAGCGAGTAAGCAAGCAGCGCAAACGCGATCACTGAAACCCAGTTATTGTCGAGAAAAGTATGGGGGAAGTTGAGGATGTCGCCCTTATCGGTGGTGGTTTCATAGCCTTTAAGGGCGACTCCCAACAGGCCCACGATACCTCCGGCAGCGATAAGGCCTGAGGCGTAGAGCGAGCCGGGCGATACATCGCTTGAGGCTTCCGCTTCGTCTCCCCCGGCACGTTTGACGGCCTGATCGACGAGCCAGCGCACGACTCCTCCGCAGAAGATGGCAAGCGTCGTGCCGATCGAGAGATAAGCGCCCACGGCGAAGGAAAGCGAGCGAATACCCAACAGCTCGACGGCGATGATCAGGAAGACGCCGACCATGACCAGTCCCCACGGCAGCTTGCGGCTGAGAATTCCGTTAATGACGGTGGCCATCAGGCGGGCCTGCGGCGCGGCTGCCTTCTCACTGCCGATTCCCTGAATCCACTGCACCTCGATGCGGCCTGTAGCGGGCGAGTAGAGATACTTGCCATTCTCAAGCTCGGCCGAGCCGATGGCGTTCAGCACCTTGAATTCGCTCTTGTGACGCGTGGTGGCGGTGTTGTTCGGGCCGAGGACGTGAATCTCGTCGGGCAGGCCTCTGACATTGTTCTGGATGGAGACGCCCGAGTGGGGTGCGTGGATGTCCCATGGTTGCGAGGTGGAGTGGAAGGATTGCAGGCCGGTGTTCATGAGATTGAGCGTGAAGCCGATGGCGACGGTGGAAATCACGACGCCGATCATGAGAGCGACCTGCTGCTTCCATGGCGTCGAGCCGACAAGATAGCCGGTCTTGAGGTCCTGCGAGGTATCGCCGGAGTTGCTGGCCGCGATGCAGACGACTCCGCCGATGGTGATGGCGAGGGCGCCGAAGGCGGGGGCCGCCCAGCCCTTGACGAGGAAGATTGCCGCGGTCGCCATGAGGGTGGCGATGGTCATGCCGGAGACGGGGCTGGCCGAGCTGCCAATGAGGCCGACGATGCGCGAACTGACCGTGACGAAAAGGAATCCGAAGACGACGACTAATAAAGATGCGGCGAGATTGGCAGCCCATCCCACATATGCGCCGGGCACGGGCTTGAATTGCAAAAAGAGGAACATGAGGACGACGAGCAGAAACGAGCCGATGACGACGATCGACATCGAGAGGTCGTTCTCAGTGCGGATGGGCTTTTTCCTTTCTGCCGCCGCGCCCGGGCGCATGTTGCGCAAGCCCGCGGTAAGCGCGTTGAGGATGGTCGGCATGGTCTTGAGCAGGGTGATGAGGCCGGCGGCGGCCACTGCTCCAGCGCCCATGGGCCGAATATAGGTGGACCAAAGCTGACTGGGGCCCATCTGCGCGATGGGGATGGTGCCGGGATAGACAGGGTGGGGAAGATCTTTGCCGAAGAAATAGATCAGCGGCATGAGCACGAGCCAGGAAAAGACGCCGCCCGCGAAGATGACTCCGGCGACGCGCGGACCGATGATGTAACCCACGCCGAGATACTCGGCGGTGGCGTCGGCCTTGATGGAGGCGCCTTTAAGGATGTGCTGCAGGCCGAAGTCGGGCTGATATTCGGGGGTGCCGGGCCAGGCCTTGAAGATGTTGTCGTTCTGGAAGAGGGCGTAGAGAGCGCCCAGGCCGAGCCCGGCGAAGACACGGCTGGCGAGAGAGCCGCCGCGCTCGCCGGCGATGAGTACGTCGGCGCAGGCGGTGCCTTCAGGATAGGCAAGGGTGGCGTGCTCCTCGACGATGAGCTGGCGCCGCAGGGGAATCATGAAGAGCACGCCGAGCCAGCCGCCGATCAGCGCGAGTAGAAAGATGCGCGAGTACTCAAGATCGAAGCCGAGGAAGATGAGGGCGGGCAGCGTGAAGATGACGCCCGAGGCGATCGATTGGCCGGCGTTGCCGGTGGTCTGGACGATGTTGTTCTCAAGAATGGAGGCGCGGCCGAAGGCGCGGAGGATGCTGATGGAAAGCACGGAGATGGGAATGGACGCGGCCACCGTGAGGCCGGCCTTGAGACCTACGTAGACCGTGACGCCGCCGAAGATGATGCCGAAGATCGACCCGAGGAGAAGGGCGCGGAAGGTGAGTTCCGGGCGATTCTCGCCGGGTGAAACGAAAGGCTGAAAGTCGGGCACGCGTTGCCTCCCCATTGTGCGCGGACAGGTTGATGGAATTGCCTGAAATGGGGAGTGTAGCAGCCGGGGCATAAGGCCTGTGACCCAAATCACGAGCGGGGAGAATGGGTGCACATGGTTACCTGCCGGGAAAAGGTTTTGCGACCTTTGTTCCAGGCAATCCTCTGGACAACGTTCAATGCCTGCCGCAGAATGCAACCACACCAGGGACAATTCAACCCTTCAGTCCGGGCTCCACTCTTCCCTGTACCAAGCAAAAGGAGAAGCTGTGATAAGAACCGTAAGGACTCTAGCCCTTTCATTTGCCGCGATCCTGCCGTTCACCGCTGTTCTCACCCAGGCACAATCCTTCAGAACCCATCACATGCGCGAGGCGGTACGCGATGGGCAGGCCCGCGCGATCGGCCGCGCGCCGGCAAACCAGACACTGCAACTCGATCTTGTGCTGCCGTTGCGCGATCCAGCGGGATTGAAATCCTTTCTCGCCGATATCTACAACCCTGCCAGTCCGAATTATCGTCACTACCTTAGCGTGGCGCAGTTCACTGAGCGCTTTGGGCCGACGCAGGAGGACTATGACTCCGTGCTGCGGTTTGCAAAGAACTACGGCCTCGAGGTCATTGGCGGCTCGCGCGATGGCATGGATGTGCAGGTCAAGGGATCGGTCGCGTTGATCGAGACTGCTTTCCACATCAACCTGCGCACGTATCAGCATCCGACTGAAGGCCGCGAATTCTACGCGCCAGATCGGGAACCGACGGTGGATCTACCGTTCGCGCTCTGGCATGTTTCGGGATTGGATAACTACTCACTGCCGCATCCGCTGGTGACGAACCGCCACGCGTATGCGCAGGCACACGGCGTCGATGCCGACTCGCTGGTATCGCACGCAACCACGGGATCGGGTCCGTCGGCGTCATTCCTGGGCAGCGACATGCGGGCTGCGTATTACGGCAGCGGCAGCCTGACCGGCGCGGGCCAGAACCTCGGCCTATGGGAGTACGAGGGCACCAATCTCGCCGATCTGACGACGTATTTCAAGAACGCGGGCCAGACCAACAGCGTGCCGGTGACTCTGCTCTCGGTTGACGGCACCAGCACAAGCTGCGTCGACACCAGGGCGGGCGGCAATTGCGACGACACCGAGCAGACCCTAGACATGACGCAGGCTATCGGTATGGCGCCGGGGCTTTCGAGCCTGGTGGTTTACATTGGCTCGACGGATACGGCGATCATCAGTGCGATGACGACGCACAGCCCACTGCCCACCACAATCGGCTGCTCATGGGGCTGGACGCCGGCGGACGCCAGTACGCTCGATCCTTACTTTGAGAAGATGGCGGCGCAGGGCCAAACTTTCCTGGCTGCTTCGGGCGATAACTCCACTTGGAAGGCCACAGGAAGCGCGGCGGCATGGCCGGCGGACGATGCTTATGTTGTCTCGGTGGGCGGCACAGATCTTGTGACCGCGGGAGCCGGCGGCGCATGGCGATCGGAAACCGCATGGACCGACAGCGGCGGAGGCATCAGCCCCGACAAGGTTGCGATTCCCGCGTGGCAGCAGCTTTCCGGCGTGATCACCTCGACCAACAAGGGATCGACGACGCTGCGCAATGGGCCTGATGTTTCGGCCAACGCGAACTTCACCTTCTACGTCTGCGCCGATCAGACGACCTGCACAGCGAATGAATATGGTGGCACCAGCTTTGCCGCGCCCATGTGGGCGGGCTACCTGGCGCTGGCTAACCAGCAACTGGCATCGAATGGCGGTTCGCCCGTTGGCTTCATCAATCCCACGATCTATGCGCAGAACGTGACTTCGAGCTACGCTTCGGATTTTCACGACATCACGAGCGGCACGTCGGGCAGCTACTCGGCGGTTGCGGGGTTTGACCTCGTGACGGGCTGGGGCAGTCCTAACACCGGCCTGATGAGCGCGTTAACGAGTGGCACGACGACGTCGTCCAGCTTCAGCGTCTCGGCCTCGCCATCGTCTCTTTCGGTGGCGCAGGGCTCGACCGGAAGCGCGACGATTTCGGTAGCACCGGTGGGCTCATTCAGTGGAGCGGTGACGCTTTCGGCATCGGGATTGCCGACGGGTGTGACGGCGGCGTTCGGTGCCAATCCGATCGCCGGCGGCACAGGCAGCTCGGCGCTCACGTTCACCGTCGCTTCCTCGACGGTTGCCGGAACGTACAACGTCACGGTAACGGGAACGTCGGGCACCACCGTTGTGACGACCACCGTGAGCCTCACGGTAACGGGCACGACAGCGGGCTTTGCGATCAATGCGTCGCCGACGTCGCTGAGCATTGCGAGGAGCGGCTCGGGCACAGTGACGATTACCTCAACCGTGACCGGCGGCTTCAGCTCGGCAATCGCGCTTTCGGCCTCGGGGCAGGGAGGCCAGAACACGATTTCCTTTAGCCCGACCTCGATCACGGGCGCGGGATCCTCGACGATGAAGATCACCGTGGGCCGCAGAGCATCGGTCGGCAGCCACACGGTGACTGTCTCAGGCAAGAGCGGAAGCACGACACACACAGCAACGGCGACCTTCACGGTTACGCGTTAACCCATCCTCCTCAGCATCAGCGGTGCTGAGAATGGAGAGGCAGCGA
>JBATYG010000338.1:0-2292 GCA_049673945.1 Occallatibacter sp. | reverse complement strand
GTGCTTCACGGCGCGGTCCCCCGGAGGCCTCGCCGCGCCCCTCTCCGCGCCCCTCTGCGGGTCCAGTCCGGCTCCGACGGTTCTTCTCGAACGGCTCGCGCTCGAAGGTCTCGTTCTTCTCCGGCCGCCGCTCGCGCACGACAGGCTTTGCGCCAAATGGCTTGCCGGGGCGTTTCCCCGCCCTGAATCCCGCTTTGCGTTCGCGATCTTCGGCCGAGCGGCCTGCCTCTCTCGGTAGCATGCCGCTCGTCCGGATGCGGCGCGGCTTCCATTTGCCGGCTGCGGCGAGTCGCAGCGCACTGATCTCTTCGGCGTCCAGCTCGCGCAGCTTGCCGGGCTCGAGGTCCAGAATCAGCGGGCCGTATCCGACGCGGCGGATCTTTTCGACGTGGTGGCCAATCTCCTCAAACATCTTGCGCAACTCGCGATTGCGGCCCTCGATCAGCACCACCTCGTACCAGGGGTTGTCGCCCTGTCGAACCTGGCGGATCTGCGTCGGGGCGGTGCGGACCTTGCCTTCGCCCGGCCGCCCGCGCTCAATGGCGACGCCGCCTTCGCGGAGGCGGTCCAAGTCTTCTTCCGTCGGCTGGCCGGCAACTTTCACGAGGTAGGTTTTCTCAACGCCGTGAGCGGCGCGCGTGAGGCCATTGGCGAGCTCGCCGTCGTTGGTGACCACCAGCAGGCCTTCGCTCTGGAAATCGAGGCGGCCAACCGGGTACAGGCGTTCCCCGGTCTTCGAGAAGAACTCCATCACCGTCGGGCGGCCTTCGGGATCGGTGACCGTCGTGACGTAGCCGCGCGGCTTGTTCAGCATGAAGTAGCGCAGGCGTTCGGCGCCGTGCAGCAGCTTGCCATCTACGCGGATATGGTCATGCGCCGGGTCGGCCTTCGTGCCCAGCACCGTGACCGTCTGGCCGTTGACCTGCACGCGGCCCCCGGTGATGAGCTCTTCGGCGTGACGGCGGCTTGCCACGCCGGCCTGCGCCAGAATCTTCTGCAGGCGTTCGAGCTTGGGTGCGGGACCGGTATGCGCGGGGCCGGAATGCGCCGGTAGATCGGAGTCGCTGTCATCGTCCTGCTCGGTCGCTTCTTCCGTCTGGTCAGACGTCACGCCCTCAAAAGCATCGTCAGTTTCGTCGTCGTGGTCCTGCGCCCGGTCGTCCGGTTCAAGCGATGCATCCTGCTCCGGAGCTTCCGCTTCGTGCTCGTAGTCCTCGGTCATGGGGAGGTCTCGGTTTCTGCCTGCTTATTCGGCTGCTGTCTCAGGCTCGGCAGGCGCGCGCTCGTGGCTGGGTGGCCCTGTTGTTGAATCAGATGCAGCCTCGTCAGATGCTGCCTCGTCGGATCCTGCCTCGTCGGATCGTGCATGGCCCGATCCTGCATCGCCTGCGGCGGTCTCCGCCAGCTCGCCGTCTTCGGGCTCGGGCGCGTTTTCGTCGAATTCGGCGGCATCGGGGCCGCCGGGTTGCCGCCCGGCGCCGGAGTCTTCCGAGTCGGGCTCGCCTTCAGGCTCGCTCAATTCAATCGCCGCAATCTTCTCGAACTCCTCCATCGAGGGCAGTTCGGAGACATCTTTGAGGCCGAAGCGCAGGAGAAATTCCTTTGTCGTTTTGTAAAGAATGGGTCGGCCGATCACCTGCTTCCGCCCCGCCGTGGTGATCAGCTTGCGGCTCAGCAGTGACCCGAGCACCCCTGCGGATTCGACGCCTCGAATCTCGTTGACCTCCGGGGCGGTCACCGGCTGCTTGTAGGCGATCACGGCCAAAGTCTCGAGCGCCGGCAGGGAGAGCTTCATCGCCGGCTTGAGGCTCTTGATGAAGAGGCGCACCGCGTCGTGGCACTCGGGCTTGGTGGCCATGCGGTACCCGCCGGCGATCTCGCGAATCTCGATGCCGCGCGCATCGGCGGCGTAGCTCTGGATCAGCTCATCGAGCAGCCTGCGAAGGATGCCCTTAGCCTCGCGGTCGCGCAACTTTGCCTGCCGCTTCGCTTCGGTCTCCGCATCAAGGTTAATTTTGGCCTCGGCTGCGACCGTCTCAGGCTCGGCGTCTGGCTCGGCGCTGGGCTCGGCTGCGTCGGCGGCGGCGTCAAATGCCGGCTCAAGTTCCAGTTCAAGTGCCGGTTCAAGTGCCGTTTCCGTGCCTTCGGGCGCGCTTTCTTCCGACGTATAGAATGCGGGCGTCTGTTCCAAACCGAGGTACTCGAGACCCTCGCCCAGCATCGCCTGCGAAGTCGCCGCCTGCGCCGGCTCCGCTTCTTTCGCCGCAGCTGCGGCGGCCTCCTGCTCCGCTT
>JBATYG010000337.1:0-8990 GCA_049673945.1 Occallatibacter sp. | reverse complement strand
CGTGTTTTCGACGGCGCCGTCGGGGAGGTCGAGCGCGTCGCGCCAGGCGACGCCGAGCAGGCTCGCCGCCTCTTTGGATTCGCGGGCGCGGTCGTGGGCGGTGCCGCGGGTTCCGGCTTCGCCCTGGGTGAGATCGAGAATGGCCGTGCGCAGGCCGCGGGCGGCCATGCGAAGGAGCGTGCCGCCGCAGGTCTGCTCGACGTCGTCACGATGCGCGGCGATGGCCAGCACGTCAATCAAGGGCACATTGGCGGCGGGCAGTTCGGCGGCAGCGTCCATGCGGGCTCAGTAGACGGTGTTGTTGGTGTCGGTGATGGAGTCCATGTACGCGACGTCCCACGCGGTGCCGGTGACGGTGACGTACTGGTTATTGATGGCCGTGCCGTCGGTGGTGGAGAAGATGTAGACCTGGCCGCCCTGCGCTGCGTAGATCTTGTGGAGGCCTTCGACGTTGGCGATGCCGGTGGCGTCGCCGTTGTAGGGCTCAAGCGTAGTGACGGAGTTGCTGGAGGTGTTGTACATGGTGAGGCAGCCATAGGGCAGACCCTTGGCATAGCGCTCACCGTTGCCGCACTTGGTCATCGCAATCCACAGCGTGTTGTCGTCGGCGAGGATAAGACGGCTCGGGCCGCCGGGAGCGCCGTCGCTGATCGAACTGGTGCTGGTGACGGTGTTATTGGAGAGATTGATTACCGTGAGGTTGCCGGTGAAGAGTCCATCCTGCAGCAACTGCTGGCCAACGACGTACATGGTCGAGGTATCGACGAGCGCGTTGCTGGCGCCACCGGGAATGGGGATGGTGGTGGAGTTGAGGGTTGCCTGGGTGGGCAGCTGGCCGGATTGTTGCCCGACGGGGAAGATCGTCGGCGAGACGGGAAGGGGCGTAACCGAGGAAGCCGATCCACCGCATTCGACGCCGCAATTGAGGACGTACGCTGTTCCACCATCGGCCGAGAAGACGGCCTTGACGGGCCGGTCAAAGGTGAGGGGCGCGCCGTAAGGGTTGCCGGTGGCATCGACGCTGTCGGGGCTCTGGGCCTGGAAAAGGCACCACCTGGGAGCGTTCTGGGGCTCACAGTCGACGGCTGCCCTGGGCCAGGTGGACGGGCCGCCGGAGTAGGAGATTGTCTGCGCGGCGGTTAACTGGCGCGGGTAGTAGACGTAGTTGGAATTCTGAACGAAGGCGAGCACCGTGGATCCGCCGGGATTCATGCTGACGCGATAGACGCCGGGCAGACTGAAGGCAACAACAGAGTTGTTGGATCTGTTCACGATCGTGAGGTAGTGGGCAAGCTGGTTTGCCGCGGCGACATAGACCTGGCTGCGCGAGATGAAGACGCTGGAGGAAGGGCCGCTGAGGCCTGAGACGGCGCCGGAAGCGCTTTCCTTCTGGTAGTTGATAAGGGTAAAGCTGCCGTCGCCGTAGCCATAGACGGCGCCGATCTGCTCCTCGGGCATGTTCTGGATGCTGACGGGCAGGGCGCCAGAGAAGCCGGTGACGGTAAAGGTGATGGCGGCGTTGTTGTACTTATACCGGGTGTCGTAGAAGGCGTCGACGATCTGGAGCCCGCCCTTGGTAAAGGCGCTGGGGTTCTGGATGGCGATCATGACGCGGCGGGTCAGTCCGCTGGGAGGCAGCGTGCGACCGGCAAAATAGGTAGTTTCTCCGCATCCCGCCAACGCAACCGCAACCAACAGGGCTCCGGCGGCACTCAACCAAAGACTTCTCTTCTTCAAAATCCCTTACCTCGACGGAAAGCGCGGAGCGTGCCGCACGTGACGTGAACCAGATCGATAACGGACCGGCGGAAGTTGCCGTCCGGAACCGGTTCAACCTGAGCATTTGACTCTCGAAGTATAACAAAGCAACCCGGCAAATCCGCGCGAACACCCGGGCCGCGCGAGGATTGACGCGGAGGCGTGCGGGGAGATGCGGACGCAGCGCACAAAGCCCGCAGTGCGATAGGATTGCAGGAGAATGCCGACCTTTACCGACATCTTTGCCAGCCGGCCTGTACTTGCTGACGGGGCGATGGGCACAGTGCTTTATGCGCGGGGAGTGTTTATCAACCGCTGCTATGACGAGCTGAACCTTTCAGACCCGAACCTGATTCTCTCAATCCACGAGGAGTATCTGCAGGCGGGAGCGGAGATTGTTGAAACGAACACCTTCGGCGCGAACCGGTTCCGGCTGGCGCGGCATGGGCTGAGCAGCAAGGTGGCGGAGATCAACGCAGCCGGAGTGAAGCTGGCGCGGCAGGCAGTCGATCACCTCAAGGAAAAGCAGGCGGGCGAGGCGTGGGTGGCTGGATCGATCGGGCCGCTAGGTGTTCGCCTGGAGCCACTGGGCAAGACCGGGCTCGATGAAGCGAGGGAAGCTTTTGCGGAACAGATTCGGGCGCTCAAGGATGCCGGCGCGGATCTGCTGATTATTGAAACGATGCCGGCCCTGGATGAGGCGCGCGAGGCGCTGCTGGCCGCGCAGGAGACGGCGCCCGACCTGCCAGTGCTGGTAATGGTGACGGTGGACGATGAGAGCAACTGCCTCGACGGCTCCACGCCGCAGAACGCCGCGACGCTGTTGGCCGAGTGGGGCGCGGACGCGATCGGCGTGAACTGCTCGACGGGACCGGCGACCGTGCTGACGGCGATTGAGGCGATGCGGGCGGCTACGGATCTGCCGCTGGCGGCGATGCCCAACGCGGGCATGCCGCGCGCAGTGGAGGGGCGGAACATTTATCTCTGCTCGCCGGAGTACATGGCAAGCTTTGCGCGGAAGGCGATCGCCGCAGGCGCGCAGATTGTGGGCGGTTGCTGCGGCACCACGCCGAACCACACGCGTGCGATGCGCTCAGCGATGCGAGCCATTGATGCGCAGGCGCGCGTGAAGGACGGCTCGGCCACGGTGCAGATTGAGAGCGAGACGCCGCCGGCGCCGCTGGGCAAGCGCTCGCGCATCGGCTCGCTGGTGGAGCAGGGGCAGTTCCTCACGCTGGTGGAGATTGTGCCGCCGCGCGGCATCAACTGCGTAAAGGAAATTGAAGGAGCGCGGCTGCTGGCACAACTTGGGGTGCATGCGATCAACGTGCCGGACTCGCCGCGCGCTTCAGCGCGCATGAGCGCGCAGAGCCTGTGCATCCAGATCCAGCAGCACACGGGCATCGAGACGGTGCTGCATTACACGTGCCGCGACCGCAACGTGCTGAGCATTCAGTCGGACCTGCTGGGGGCGTCGTCGATCGGGCTGCACAATATTCTGTGCCTGACGGGCGATCCGCCGAAACTGGGGAACTACCCGGACGCGACGGCGGTCTTCGACGTGGACGCCATCGGCCTGGTGAACATTGTGCGGCGGCTGAACCATGGGCTCGATATCGGCTCGAATCCGATCGGCGCGTCGACGAATTTCACGGTTGCGGTGGCGGCGAATCCGGGCGTGCCGGATATCGAGCATGAGCTGCGGCGCTTTGCCTACAAAGTAGAGGCAGGCGCGGAGTACGCGATTACCCAGCCAGTCTTCGACCTGCGGCTCCTGGAAGAATTTCTGCGGCGGATCGAGGGATTCCGCATTCCGGTGGTGGCGGGTGTGTGGCCGCTGACGAGCCTGCGCAATGCGGAGTTCATGAAGAACGACCTGCGGGTCTCGATGCCGGACGAGATCATGGCGCGCATGGGAAAGGCGGAGACACCGGAAGCGGCGCGGCAGGAAGGCATCAGAATTGCGCAGGAGATGCTGGAGGCGGTGCGGCCGCTGGTACAGGGCGTGCAGGTGAGCGCACCGTTCGGACGGTACACGGCCGCCGCCGAAGTAATTGCCAGCGTGCTGCCGCAAGCACAGAGTGTTATGGAGTAAGCGCTATGCCGTTGTTTGAAGATTCGATCAGGAAGCTTGAAAGCATCGTGGAACAGATGGAGAAGGGCGACCTGAGCCTTGAGGATTCGCTGAAGCTGTTTGAAGAGGGCGTCGCGCTCTCAGCCACGTGCAAGCAGGAACTGGACAGCGCGGAGGGCAAGGTGCAGATGCTGATCAAGCAGCGCGACGGCTCGCTGAAGGAAGTTCCCTTCCCGCCTGCGGCAAAGCCGGAATGATGCGAGATTATTTCTTTCAGCCAGACCAGGCGCGATCGGAGATAAAGCGCAGACAATTGCGGTCGACGTCTTTCACATACATCTCGCGGCTGCCCCAGGTCTGATCGACCGGCCCGGAATCGATCGCAACGTCGGTCGCAACGAACTCCCGATGCAACTGGTCCACATCGTCGATCATCAGGTTTACTACGCCGCCGACGACGCCGTCTCCCGAGAAGGATGACAGGATCATCGATACCCCGTCGCGAGAAATACCCATGTAGCACGGGTCAGTTTCAACGCCATCGGGCCGGTGTTGAAATTGCAATCCGAAGCCGAGCTTGTTGCAGTAGAAGTCGACGGCCGCGGCCGCGCTCGAGACATGCAACAGCGGAACAGCAACCCTGATCATCGCACCCCTCCCGAATTACTGAGTGTCGTCTTCGACAGAGTCTTTGGCGTACTGCTTTGCGAGGCGGATGAGCGTGGCCTGCTCGCGCAGAACCTGGCGGAGCGGCCGGGCGGGCGTGCCCCAGAGCACGGTGCCTGGCCTCAGACCTTCGTTGGTGACGGTCTTGCCGTTGAGTACGCCTGCCTGGCCGCCGAGGATAACACCGGGGCCGACATGAGCGTGGTCGCCGATGCCAACCTGGCCGGCGATGATCGCGCCGCTGCCGACGGTGCTGGAACCGGAAATACCGGTGAGCGCGACGAGGATGACGTCTTCGCCGATGTCGCAGTTGTGGCCAATGTGCACAAGGTTGTCAATCTTTGTGCCACGGCGGATGCGGGTTTCTTCGAGGGCGCCGCGGTCGATGGTGGTGTTGGCGCCGATTTCGACATCGCTTTCAATCACGAGTTTGCCCTGTTGCGGAAACTGCGTGTAGGAGCCGGTGACGGAGTCGCGCACGAAGCCGAAGCCGTCTGCGCCAAGCACAGCTCCGGCATGAACGGTGACGCGATCGCCAAGCGTGGTGTCGGGATAGAGCACCACGCGCGGATAGATTTGGCAGTTTTCGCCGATGCGGACGCCGTGGCCGATGACGACGCCTGCGTCGATCGTGGTGCGTTCGCCGATGTGCACCTGGGATTCGATAACGACGCCGGCGGCGATGCTGACGCCGGCGCCGATGACGACGTCCTGGGCGATGACGGCGCTCTTGTGGATCCCTGAAGTGTGGGTGATGGGTTTGAGGAGCCGGGCGGTGCGGGCGAAGAAGAGACGCGGCTGATCGTCTTGAACGACGTTGACGCCGCGAGGGAAGCTTGTGGGCAAACCGGAAGCAGACGACTCTGGAGCAAATGAGCCTGGAGGCACGACGACAACCTTGGCGTGGCCGGCAATGGCGGTTGCGATCGCCGCGGGAGAGTCAGCGAAACAGAGCTCGAAGGGGCCGGCGTGCTCGCAGGAGTTCACGCCATCTACGGTCCACTCGGGGTCGCCCTGCAGGAGGGTGCCACCGAGCTGATTGATCAGTTCGCCGAGGGTCATTGCCATCTCTCCAATCAGTAGAGCGCGGGTTCGCCGGAGGGACGGGTCTTCCAGCGGCGGTGAATCCACAACCACTGGTCAGGATAGCGTCGAATCCAGCTTTCCAGCACATCATTGCACTGTTGAGTTGCGGCGAGGACGTTGGCTTCAGTGTCGTCGCCTTGGGTGAAGCGGAGCTCGGGGCCGAAGTGGAGCACGTATTGGCTCTCGCCTGGCTCCCAGACGAGAAAGCCGGGGAGCACGGCGGCGCCGGTTCGAAGCGCGACGCGGGCCAGACCGGAAGCAGTGCAGGCGGGGATGCCGAAGAAGCCGGCGAAGAGGCCCTGCGGTGGCGTCATGTTGGTGTCCATGAGGATGCCGACGGTTTCGCCGGCGCGCATGGCAGTGAGCAGGCCGCGGGCAAAGTCGTCTTTGTGGAGGACGCGATTGCCATGCAGGCAGCGGACAATGTTGACGTACTCGTCGAGGAACCGGTTATCGAGCCGGCGGATCACCATGCCCATGGGGTAGCCCATGAGCGAGTGGTAGAAGCTGGACAGCTCCCAGGCACCGAGGTGGCCGGTGAGGATGAAGACGCCTTTGCCGCGATCGCGGGCGGCGCGGTAGTGGTCAAGGCCCTCGGTGCGGATCCAACTGCGGGTGTTCTGCGGGGTGTAGCGGGGCATGCGGCAGAACTCGACGAGCTGCCAGCCGAGATGGCGATAGACGCCGCGGAGGACGGCGTTGCGCTGCGCTTGAGGAAGATGCGGCAAGGCAAGCTCGAGATTGCGCTCCCCGACCCGTCGCAGACGGCCGACGGCGTGGTAAATGAAAACAGCGAGGCCGCCGGCAAGCCAGCGGGCGAGGCTCCGCGGCATGCGTCCGAGGGCGCGTGCGACGGCAAGCACCAGCCAATATTCGATCTTTTCCTGCATGGCGGAAGGCAAGAACCAGTGTACTTTGAGCTTCCGGCCGCGGCTTCCAGCTTCTAGCTGCTAGCTACCCAGCTGCCGGCGGCATCGAGAAATCAGCGCAATCCTCTCCCGCGCAAAAAGGACAGCGGCCCCGCTGAGCGAGGCCGCCTGGAAGTACGGCTCTCCGAAGGCCGGAAGCTACTTCGCGTCCTTGGCCTGGACGAAGTAGTGCGCGACGGTCTGGACGAAGGGAACGGAACCGGCGGGAGGCGCGAC
This sequence comes from Occallatibacter sp., assembly GCA_049673945.1. Lineage (GTDB taxonomy): Bacteria > Acidobacteriota > Terriglobia > Terriglobales > Acidobacteriaceae > Telmatobacter. The sequence goes on along the minus strand of JBATYG010000337.1, from coordinate 2,261 downwards.
GTTGCCGCGCAGCACGGACTCGAAGTTCTGTGGCGCGCCGTAGTAGATCTCGGTATCGTCCTTGTTCTGGCTGACGCTGGTGCCATCGAGGCTGATGCCGGCGAAGACGCCCTTGTTGCGCGAGTAACTGAGCAGCTCGGCGTTCATGCGCCAGTCGGTCGCAGCCTGGCCGGCGCGGCCAACCGGGCCGGCGGCAGCGGAGGCGTCGCCGCCGATCTTGAATTTGCTCTTGAGCAGGTCCTGCATGCCACGGTCATTAACCGCAACGAGGATGAGGTCGGTAGCCTGGCCGCCGATCTGGAAGCCGAACGACCCGCCGGCCATGCGGATAAAGACGGGGCCGCTCCAGCCGTGACCTGTGCGGCAGGTAACCACGCCCTGCCCATACTGCGCGCCGAAGACGAAGGCCCCTTTGAGCATGCTGGGCACGATGGCAACGCAGGTGGCCTGCTCGAGGATGTTCAGCGGAATGCTGCGATCAGATGCGCCCATGATCTGGTCCATGACGAGTTTGGCGGAATCGAGGCGGGCTTGCAGATCGTCTTTGGAGCTCGCGGCGAATGCGCTCGCGGTGAGCGCGAAGGTGAGCATGAAACAGACGCAGACCGATAGGATTTTCTTCTTCATTTTCTTTCCTTTCAACTCTCGTGCCGGAAAGGGCACATGATTAGGGACCACACAATAAAAGACAGCAGCGAAAGGCTGATGTTGCGCCTAAAAGCAGACGATCACCAAGTGAATCAACAGCCGCGCGTTTGCCGCCCAAAAAGAGGGGGAATGGAATGAACGCAGTGTAAGCGGATCGTGGCTCCGCCGCAACCCGGCGCGAGGTTGCTTGCCACCGGCTCAGAAGCAAAGAAGCTGAATGCACTCTGGAATATAAGATGCAGATTCGAATGGGACGTTTATTTGACGGATGGAAGTGATTGAATGAAGGGAGTTTTCAGAGGGGTGGACTGGAGAGCGAAAAAAGAGGAGTTCCCAGGCTTCATGCTATTCATGCGGCCTGGGAACTCCTTTCCCCAGATCTGCGTTGTTTCTGTAGTGAAGTTTGCTCTGGTGACTCGTTAGGTACAAGAGTACGAAAGGACCATGCATCTTGGTAACCACTCAACCCGGAGCACTAGTAACCAGATTGATGCGGTTTTCCCGTATCGAGGACCCGGAGTTAGACACCGGGCCGGGGGGCGAGCTTGCCGTTGATGGCGCGCATGGAGAGATCGATGCGGTTTTCCGCTCCGGCTTTGCGCATGAGACGCCCGACGTGGGCCTTGACGGTACGCTCTTCGATGCCGAGCTCGCGGGCGATCTCGCGGTTGGAGCGGGCGAGCAGGATGAGATCGAGGACCTGGCGCTCGCGGATGGTGAGTTGGGGAGCGAGGTTGTTGAGGGTACTACCGGGCGAGGAGAGCAGGCGGTCAATAAGGCGAGAGAGCAGGCGCCGCGGCGCCCAGATGGAGCCGCCGACGACAACCTCGATGGCTTCGCGGACGATGCGGGGGCCGGCGGTGACGTCGAGGTAAGCGCGGGCTCCGCCGATGATCGAGTCGAGGACGAGCTCGTCGTTTCCCGCTGGACCGATGACGATAAGGCGCAGGTCGGGGCGAAGGCGACGAATCTCGGTGAGCGCCTTCATGCCGCCGTTGGGCGAGTTGAGGTCGATGACCATGTACTCGAGGTCGCGGTCGGCGAGCAGCAGTTCGACTTCGCCGATGACAGGGGTGAGGATCGACTGGCCGAACTCCGGCTCGCGCTCGAAGATGCTGGCGAGGCCTTCGAGGCGGATGGGCTCGCCGGCGACGACTCCGACGCGGATCGCGTCTGGCTGATTCACTGGAACCATCGGTGTCTCTCGAACCTCACCGCGGTTGGCTTCAATACTCAGCGGCTGACGCAGCGCTAAACCAAATTGGGTATTCCGCATCACTGGTTCCTGCCCACTCGACCCCGGTCGCTTGAGGAAGTATTACAGCTTGGGAAGAACGATGCCTTGCTGCTTCTGGTACTTGCCCTTGCGGTCAGCATAGCTGGTTTCGCAGGTTTCGTTCCCATGAAAGAACAGAATCTGGCAGAGTCCCTCGTTTGCGTAAACTCTTGCCGGCAGGGGGGTGGTGTTCGAGATCTCAAGAGTCACGAACCCTTCCCACTCCGGTTCAAAAGGCGTCACATTAACGATGATGCCGCAACGGGCGTAGGTTGACTTGCCAACACAGATGGTAAGTATGTCGCGGGGGATTCTAAAGTACTCAACGGAGCGGGCC
>JBATYG010000336.1:0-10445 GCA_049673945.1 Occallatibacter sp. | reverse complement strand
ATTTTCGATCGCCGAGACCCCGATGACCTGATGGACGAGTCGATGATTGGGCCGATTATTGATCGGGGAGCATCGAGCGGTCGGGGAGACGATTGGACCTTCGAGATTGTGCGATTAGCTCTATTTCCTGCTTGTATTTGCATGATCAGGACGATACTTTGAGGCATGGGATTACCTTCCCCTCCCTCTACACGGTTTAATTTCCTGCGCCCGCAGCTTGCCTGTGATTGCGATCGTCTTTTGCCCTGATAGTCCCATAAGGAGGCCGCTCCATGAATTCTTCCGCCGAACCCATTGCCTGTAATGGCTTTTCCCGCCGCAGCTTCTTCCGCTATGCCGCGGGCGCCTCGGCCCTGGCGAGCCTGCCGATGCTGACAGAACCGCAACTTGCTTTTGCTGCACGACCTAAATTCGCCGATCCCAATATCGGCATCCACATTGACGCCAACGAGAACCCGATGGGGCCCTCGGATGGCGCACGCCAGGCGATGATCGACATTGTTCCCAGAGGCGGCCGCTATCTGTTCGACATGGAAGACGAGCTGGCTGAGATTTTTGCCAAGCAGGAAGGCCTCGCCCCGGAATCGGTGATGCCTTTCGCGGGTTCGACGGAACCGTTGCACTATACGGTGCTCGCCTTCACCGGCAAGGACAAGCCGCTGGTGATTGCCGACCCAGGTTATGAAGCGCCGATGTTTGCGGCTGCGATTGCGGGAGCGCCGGTCATCAAGGTTCCCCTGGCCGACCCGAAGGGCGCGGCGAAGCATGACATCAAGGCCATGCTGGCGGCGTCCTCGACGCCCGGCGTGATCTATATATGCAACCCGAACAACCCAACCGGGACGTGCACGCCCCCTGCTGAAATGGAGCAGGCCGTGGGTGGCGCATCGAAAGATACGGTTGTGCTGATCGACGAGGCATACATTCATCTCTGCGATGCGCCCCGCTCGCTGGCCTTTGTGAAAGAAGGCAAGAACGTAATTGTGCTGCGCACCTTCTCAAAGCTGTATGGCATGGCGGGCATTCGCATGGGATTTGCGGTGGGCCGTCCGGATCTTCTGGCGAAGATGGCGCAATTCAGCGGGCAGAACTCGCTGCCGATCACGGCGATGGTAGCGGCGAAGGCCAGCCTGCTTGATTCCACGCTGGTTTCGACGCGGAAGAAAACGATCGCCGATATCCGCACGGAGACGCTGGGCTGGCTCAACGGCCAGGGCTACGCGACGACACCTTCAGAGAGCAACTGCTTCATGCTCGATGTGAAGCGGCCCGGCAAAGAAGTTCAGGCTGCGCTGGCTGCGAAGGAAATGTTTGTGGGCCGCATCTGGCCGGCATGGCCCGAGAGCCTGCGCATCACGGTTGGAACCGAGCAGGAGATGATGGCGTTCCGCAAGTCGTTCACCGAGGTGATGAGCACATCGACGGCTGGTTTGTCTCCAGCGCCGCTGCCCAGCAGACTGGCGGATCATCCCTTCACGCACTTGTCCTGAGTGCCTCGATCATCACGGTTTGCAAAGAATCCCCACTTCAAACAGGCGGGGATTCTTTTCGTGTGCGACAGGCGCTTTTCATGGCGTCCCGTCTGCAAAACGAGGTCGATAAAATTCTGTACGAGCCATCTGGGGGCGACGTATACTTCATTGCACTCGGAGCTGAAGGGACGACCCGGCAAGTTTGTTCCAAAGCTCTATGGCAGACCGAGTGCTGCACCCGGTCACCCTCCGGTCCTAACCGCGAGACTCGAGGCTCATCTCCCGATGGAGATCAGGAGAGCCGAGGCTTTCCTGTACCACCTTCCGAGAGAGACCTCCCGCCCGGGTGCAGTGCTGGGCTGCCGGATTGGCTTGCGAATCCTGCATTCGCGTCTCTAGATGCGCGTCTCGGCATTCGCGCCTTTGCGGGGTGATCTTCTACTCTGGACGTGCATCTTTCGAGAAGACCACGTTGACCGACCAGACAGGCTCAATTGAGCAGGCAAGCGCAGCTCCGCACCGCATCGTCCTTACGGGATTCATGGGGTCCGGCAAATCCACAGTGGGCCCGATTCTCGCTTCACGCCTCGGCTGGAAGTTTGTGGATGTGGATGATGTGATTGAAGCAGATGCGGGAGTCACGATTGCGCAGCTTTTTGCACGCGACGGAGAAGCGGCCTTTCGCGACCTCGAGCACGCAACGATCGCCCGGCTGGCTGCCGGCCAGGGCCTGGTGATGGCTCTGGGCGGTGGCGCAATCGAGCGCAAGGCGACGCGCGAGCTGCTGCTGCGGACGCCTAAGACGCTTCTCGTTCACCTCGAGGTCGCGCTTGCGACGACGCTGGTGCGCTGCCGAGGCACGGAGCGGACGCGGCCGGTGCTGGCGGATCATGCCAACCTCGAGCGGCGGTATCAACAGCGGCTTCCGCTCTACCGGACGGCGCACGTGAATCTCGTAGTAGACGCCCTGACTCCGCGCCAGGCCGTAGAGGAAATCCTTCGCGCAGCGCGGATTCAAGATCCCAACGGAGCTCGCCAGGGATAGCCGCTTGATATGATGGTTAAGGCGGGATTGGCTCACGCGCCGTCCCGGTACCCAATTCTCCGAATGGTTCCCGCTTCCCATACCGCAAATCCCGCAGAGATTGGAGCGCCCTCCGCTTCGGCGCACGAATCCGCTCATTCGACAAGCGTTCTGCATGCCCCACGCCCCGGATTCGCGGCGTCCCTGATCCATGATTGCCGTGAACTCTTCAAGGTGCGCGTCACCGGGCTAGTGGTGGTGACTGGGTGGGCGGGCTTTTATCTGGGATCAATGCAATCGAACATCTCGACGATGCAGCGCGGTCTGCTGGACACGCTGGTCGGTATCGGCCTGATTTCTGCCGGCTCCGGAGCGCTGAATCAGGCGCTGGAGCGATCGACGGATGCGCTGATGGCGCGGACGGCGGACCGGCCTCTGCCCTCAGGACGCATCTCGCTGCCGCAAGGCATCCTTGCCGGCATTGGCGCCCTGGCTCTTGGCGCCTGGTGGCTGCTGCTGCATACGAACCTGCTGACGGTAGCCCTGGCGCTGCTCACCGCATTCACTTACGTGGCTGTCTACACGCCGCTGAAACGCGTCACGACCCTGGCTACGTTTATCGGCGCCTTCCCTGGTGCGATGGGGCCGATGCTGGGATGGACCGCGGCGCGCGGACGAATCGAATGGCCAGCGGTTGCGCTGTTTGGCATCCTCTTTGTCTGGCAGTTCCCTCACTTCATGGCTATCGCGTGGATGTACCGGGAGGATTACGGCCGCGCAGGCATCCGCATGCTGCCGGTAGTGCAACCGGACGGATTATCAACGGTGGTAGAAGCTCTCTTTTACGCGGTTGTGATGATCCCCGTAAGCCTGGCTCCGTGGTGGCTTGGACTCGCGGGCCGGGTGTATGCGGTGGTGGCGGTGATTCTGGGCCTGATCTACCTGGCCTACACGATTCGCTTCAGCGGAATTCTGCGGGCGAAGAGTGCGGCGGAGAGCCGCATGCTGGCGCGGGATCTGCTCAAGGTGAGCGTAATCTATCTGCCTCTGCTGCTCACAACCCTTATGCTCTGCGCCATTGCGAAGCAGTAGAAATCCATGACGACGACGGCCCCTTCAACACAATCCGCCGGGAACATGCGCGCGGCGATCGCGGCTATCCTGATCATCAGCGCTGCCGCCACGGTATTTCTCTTCTGGCTCATTTACGTTCACCCGGCGTCAGCCTCAAGCGCGCAGTATGCCTTTTTGCCGGCGATGAACGCGGTATTCAACGGGCTCGCCGCGATTGCCCTGCTGATCGGGTTCACGTTCATTCGAGCGCGACGGATCGCCGCTCACAGAGCATCGATGATCACCGCGTTTGCGTTTTCGACGCTCTTTCTGGTGGGCTACATTCTGCATCACGCGCTGCACGGAGATGTTCGCTATCCGCTGCACGCGGCTGATCGCACCTTTTATCTGTGTCTGCTGGCGAGCCATATTGTTCTTGCCACGGTGGCGCTGCCGCTGGTGCTGGTCACCTTCTTTTTTTCGCTCACGGGCAGATTCCCGCAGCATCGAAAAGTGGCCAGGTGGACGTTTCCCCTCTGGCTCTACGTGTCAATCACCGGCGTGATCACTTACGCAATGCTTCGCCTGGCGAACGGATAAGGTCGAGATGCCTGCAAGCCACTTCGATAAGACCGGAACGACAACGCCCGATGACGGCACGCGGCAGTTGCTGCAGTGGGGCGGCTCGATGGTCGCGGCGGGGTTGCTGGCCGTTTTGCTGCTTGAGACGTTGCTGGGCGGCTTTTCGCGTGCAGGCGCGAGCACCAATACCGGTTGGTTTGCCCTGATTGTGGCGTTGATGTGCCTCCCGTTCGGGGGCCTGCTCTTTGCACTGGGCATTGCCAAAGGGTTCCGCAACCGGTCGCTCGCGCGGCTGCGCAATCGACGGTAACGACGAGCGACGGTAAGAGCAGACGACCGTAAGACAATCGACGGCAAGAGGGCGGCTGCTTTTTGGCAATTTCGGCCAAGGTTGGCAACCTGAAAGGCGCAAGTATACTGGGATTTACCAACGCGATCATCGGCTGCGGTTTCCCCGTTTTGTGAAGGGGCAGGAGAGCAAAAATATGGCAAAGTCGGTCAACAAAGTCATCCTTCTTGGAAACGTGGGCAAAGACCCTGAGATGCGCTCAACCGGCGGAGGCACATTGGTTGCGAACTTCACACTCGCTACCAGCGACCGCCAGAAGGACGCGCAAGGCAACTGGCAGGACCGCACCGAGTGGCACAATATCGTCGCGTTTACGCGGCTTGCCGAGATTATCCGCGACTACGTCAAGAAGGGTTCCAAGCTCTACATCGAGGGCAAGATTCAGACGCGGAGCTGGGACGACAAGGAGACGGGCGCCAAGCGGTATCGCACGGAGATCATCGCCAACGATATTTCCCTGCTTTCGGGCCGCGAGGAAGGGTCATCGAGCGGTTACAGCAGAGGATCGGGGAGCGCGAGCAACCTCGACCAGCGGCAGCCGGCAGGCAATGACGAATACGCGCAGCAGGCCGAGATCTCCGACGACGATATTCCGTTCTAAGAACCGCCGAGGAGTCACACTCCCTGCCGGATCTTCATCATCGAGGGACGTCCACCCATAATGACCGTTAGTTCCCAGGCTGTTCTTGTGACGGGCGGAGCCGGATTTATCGGCTCCAATTTTGTGCTGCATTGGATCGACCAAATTGGCGGTCCGGTGGTCAACCTCGACCTTTTGACCTATGCCGGCAATGTGACGAATCTTGCGCAGCTTGAGAACGACGCCCGGCACACGTTTGTCCGTGGCGACATCTGCGATGCGAGCGGGATCGCGACGTTGCTGCGCGAGCACAAGCCGAGGGCGATTGTTCATTTCGCGGCAGAGAGCCACGTAGATCGATCGATCAGCGATCCCGGAGCCTTTATCCGGACGAATGTGCAGGGCACTGGCACTCTGCTTGAAGAGGCAAGACTTTACTGGTCGGATTTGAATCCCGCGGATCGGCAACAATTCCGTTTTCTTCACGTTTCGACAGACGAAGTCTATGGCTCGCTGGGGCCGGACGATCCGGCATTCAGTGAGAGTACGGCATACGCGCCCAACAGCCCGTATGCGGCGTCAAAAGCTGGATCGGACCATCTTGCAAGGGCGTACTACCACACCTTTGGCCTGCCGGTGCTGACGACAAACTGCTCGAACAACTATGGCCCGTATCAGTTCCCGGAAAAGCTGATTCCGTTAATGATCATGAATGCGCTTGAGGGCAAGCCGCTGCCTGTTTACGGGGACGGGCAGAATGTGCGGGATTGGCTCTTTGTGGAAGACCATTGCTCGGCGATACGAGCGGTGCTTGAGCGCGGCCGACCGGGAGAGACCTACAACATCGGGGGCAACAGCGAGCGGAAGAACCTGGATGTGGTGACGGCGATCTGCGATCTGGTGGATGAGATCACTGCCGATGGCAGACGGGAGCCGCGCAACAAGCTGATTGCTTTTGTGACTGATCGCCCCGGCCACGACAGGCGCTACGCGATCAACGCAACCAAGATTCGCGATGAAATCGGCTGGCAGCCGGCGCAACAATTTGAAGAAGGGTTGCGCAAGACGGTGGCGTGGTATCTGGGGAATAGTTCGTGGGTTGAGAACGTTCGTACCGGTACGTACAGGGACTGGATTCGACGGAACTACGATGAAAGGGTTCCACAATGAAGGGAATCATCCTTGCCGGCGGCTCGGGCACGCGCCTTTATCCGGTGACCAACGCCGTGATCAAACAACTGCTGCCCGTCTACGACAAACCGATGATCTATTACCCGCTGAGCACGCTGATGCTTGCGGGCCTGCGGGATATCCTCATCATTTCGACGCCGCAGGATACGCCGCGGTTTGTTGAGCTGCTGGGAGACGGAAAGCAGTGGGGCATCAACCTCAACTATGCGGTGCAACCGAGTCCCGATGGCCTGGCGCAGGCGTTCCTGATCGGCCGCGATTTTATCGGCGACGACACGTCGGCGCTCATCCTGGGCGACAACATTTTTTACGGCCAGTCCTTTTCGACGCATCTTCAGCGAGCAGCGGCTCTCAAAAGCGGCGCGACGGTCTTTGCGTACCAGGTGCACGATCCAGAACGCTACGGAGTGGTGGAGTTCGATTTGACCGGCCGCGCGGTGAGCATTGAGGAAAAGCCGAAAGCGCCGAAGTCGCGTTACGCGGTGACGGGGCTCTACTTCTACGACCGCGACGTGGCTCGCCGGGCAGCTTCGCTCAAGCCTTCGGTCCGCGGCGAACTGGAGATCACCGATCTGAATCGCCTCTACCTTGAAGCGGGCTTGCTGAAGGTGGAAGTGATGAGCCGCGGAATGGCGTGGCTCGACACGGGAACGCACGATTCCCTCTTTGAGGCCGGTTTGTTCATCCAGACGATTCAGCGGCGCCAGGGGTTGAAGATCGCCTGCCTCGAAGAGATTGCCTTTCGGCTTGGGTATATCGGACCCGAAGAGCTCGAGAAGCTCGCGCATCCGGTTCTGAAGAGCGGGTACGGCCAGTACCTGCTTACGCTGCTGGACGAGCAACAGGTACCCACAATCAACGAGCTATGAAAATCGAAGAGACAGCGTTGGCAGGTGTGCTTATTCTCAGGCCGACCATTTATCAGGATGAGCGAGGCGCGTTCTGGGAAACCTGGAATCAGCAGCGCATGATTGAGGCGGGATTGCCGCCGACATGGGTGCAGGATAATTTTTCGATTTCAAGGAAGAATGTTCTGCGCGGCATCCACTACCAGATCGATCGGCCTCAGGGGAAACTAGTGCATGTCGTGTACGGAGCGGTGCTGGATGTGGTGGTAGACCTGCGCCGCAGTTCACCAACGTTTGGCGAGCATGTCGCGGTTGAGCTGGACGGAGAAAGCGGCACAACACTCTGGGTTCCCGGAGGCTTTGGCCACTCATTTCTGGCGCTGACGGAGAAGGTTGGCTTTGCCTACAAGGTGACCGACTACTATTCACGCGAGGGCGAACGCACGATCGCGTGGAATGATCCGGAGCTGGCGATTCCGTGGCCGGTGAGCGATGCGGACGCTGTGATTTCAGGGAAGGATCGCGCGGGGAGCGCCTTTCACGAGGCGCAGATCTATCCATGAGTGCAGCCATGAGTGCACAGCCATGAGTGCAGCCATGACGGCCGCGAGGCCCCGCATCCTTATTGTCGGGTCTACCGGACAGGTGGGGGTCGAGCTGAAGCGCAGCTTTGCCGGGGCCGGCGAGATCTTCGAGCGAGACCGCAGCCAGGTCGACGTTACCAAGCCGGATGAGATTCGCGCGATGGTTCGGAGCGTCGCGCCGGACATTGTGCTGAACGCTGCCGCGTACACGGCGGTCGATCGCGCCGAAACGGAGCGCGAAACCGCGAATGCCGTCAATGCCGTGGCACCGGGAGTGCTGGCCGAAGAAGCGCTGCGACACGATGCGCTGCTGGTACACTTCTCAACCGACTATGTCTTCGATGGGTCGAAAAGGACCGCGTGGATCGAGACTGATTCTCCGAAGCCATTGAGCATATACGGCGCGTCGAAACTGGCGGGCGACCGGGCGATCGAACAAGTTGGCGGGAAGTATCTGATCTTTCGAACCAGCTGGGTCTACGGTCCGCACGGAAAGAATTTTCTCTTCACTATGCTGCGACTGGGCCATGAATGCGACCAACTGAAGATTGTGGATGACCAGGTCGGCGGTCCAACGACTTCATGCGAGTTAGCCGACGCGACGTATTCGATCGTGACCTCGGTCCTGAGCGGGAAACATGGAGCTGCCGAGAACTGGTCGGGCCTGTACAACATGACGTGTAGCGGATCAGTGTCATGGTGCGGATTTGCGCGCGCTATCTTGGAGCGAGCGGGCGGACTGCTCAAGGGCAAGCAGCCGGAAATTGTGCCGATTCCGACCAGCGCCTATCCCACACCTGCAGCGAGACCCGCTTATTCCGTTCTTTCCAATGAGAAGCTGCAGACGCGATTCGCGGTGAAGCTGCGGCCATGGGAAGATGCGCTCGAGAACGTCCTTTTCATTCTCAAAGAGCGTGTGGGCTGAAAGAGAGTGCAGGCCGGTGATCGTCGCGGGCTAAATCACAGCCTGGACCCGGCGAAGATCCGCATTTTGTGCAAGCGTCGAAATAATCTCTCTGCCAATGACCAGCGACGCAGTAGCCGCCGGCGACGGCACATTGCATACGTGCAGGATGCGATCCTGATAGACGAAATGAAAGTCGTCGAGCAGCTTGCCTGAATTGTCGAGTGCCTGCGCACGCACGCCCGATCCTCCCGGCTGAATGTCGGCCTCGGTGAGAGCCGGCAAGAGCTTCTGCAGAGCGCGCGTAAAGGCTCGCTTGCTCCAGGAGCGATGCATCTCGCCGAGCCCGCTCTCCCAGTATTTGCCAGCCATCCTCCAGAATCCAGGAAATGACGCCGTCGACATTGCATCCGCGAGATTGAACGACGTGCGTGAATATCCCTCGCGCTTGAAGGAGAGAACGGCGTTAGGACCGGCCTCGACGCCGCCGTGAATTCTGCGCGTAAAGTGAACGCCAAGAAAGGGGAAGCGCGGATCGGCGACGGGGTAGATCAAACCTTTGACGAGTTGATGCTTTGCCGGAACAAGCTCAAAGTATTCTCCGCGAAAGGGTACGATGCGAAGGCCCAGATCGGCGCCGGCCATCTTGGCGATTCGGTCGGAATGCAAGCCCCCGCAATTGATGACGTAACGGGCCTGCACGGTGCCGGAAGAGGTCTCGAGCACGGTTTTGTCTCCGCTGCGCAGGATGCGCTGCACGCCGAAGCCCGTGAGAACCTCTCCCTCTGCGGCCTGGAGAAGCTGGCGATATTTTGCCGCAACCATTTTGAAATCGGTGATGCCGGTTGTGGGCACATGAAGTCCGCGCACGCCCTCGGCGTTCGGTTCGATCTCACGAATCTCTTCCCCGCTCAGTTCGCGAAGGCCGGCGACTCCGTTCGCTTCTCCCCGGCGATAGAGTTCATTCAATCCAGGGATTTCCTCTTCGCCTGTGGCAACGATGATCTTTCCGCAGATTTCGAAGGGGATTCCATGTTCGTCGCAGAACCGGACCATGGCGGCGCGGCCTTCGACGCAGAGCCGCGCTTTGAGCGAACCCGGCTTGTAATAGAGGCCAGAGTGAATGACGCCGCTGTTATGGCCGGTCTGGTGGGCGGCAATTTCCGGCTCTTTTTCAAGGACGACAACCTTGAGACCGGGCAACCTGCGGGCGAGATTGAGACTCGCGGCGAGCCCTACAATGCCGGCGCCGATGATCGCAACATCACAAGTCCGATCATTCAATGCAGCCATGAAGCCCTTTCGCTGAGGCGTGACTCCGCCGTAACGTTATTCCTCTCAATACAGTACACTGCAACTCGCAACTGTGTATTCTTACTTACGGGTGCATGAACCAGGGGAGTGAAAGTGCCACCGACTGAAAATCCATCCGAGCTTTTCAAGAGAACCGTCGCCGAGCATCTCACGGTGATTGAGGCGCTCGTGTCCCAGCAGGATCAATTTGAACGCATTGCGCGCGGCATGTCCGATGCAATTCTATCGGGGAAGAAGATACTGTGGTGCGGCAATGGCGGCAGCGCAGCGGACTCGCAGCATCTCGCCGCCGAGCTGACAGGGCGCTTTTGCAGAGAGAGACAGGGCCTGCCCTCGATTGCGCTGACTACCGACACCTCAGCTCTGACGGCAATCGCAAACGATTATGGATTTGAGAGGATTTTCGCGCGGCAGGTCGAAGCATTGTGCTCGCCCGGCGATGTGGTCGTGGGAATCTCGACATCGGGCAACAGCGCAAATGTTTGCGCGGCGATCGAAGCAGCGAAACAGATCGGCGCATTCACCGTGGCGTTTACCGGATCCC
>JBATYG010000335.1:0-1826 GCA_049673945.1 Occallatibacter sp. | reverse complement strand
GTGGGTGGCCATCCTGCGCATAGCTGGCCGGGCTGGTTTTCATTGTCTCGGTGGCTGCGCGGCCGGCACTCGCGCCAGGGCCAATCCGCAGGTTTTCTCCCTCTTGTCGATGACGGGAGGTTCACCTGCAGCGAGGCTGCTGGGCACCGGTAGGCGTGAAAGCTCTGGAGAAAACGCGCAAAATTGAGGAAATTGCCCGCAATCCGCGAGAGGAAGCCGGAAGGAGGGTCGTGACGTGGTCGATAAGCCCCCATCTGATGCCGCGGCCTTTCTCGTGAGAGCCGGGCTGGATCGAAGAATTGTTCAATTGGCGCCGAAGCAGCCCTTTTTTTCCCAGGGAGAGCCTGCGGACTTTATCTTCTATCTGCAGAAGGGACGCGCGCAGGTCACTGTTGTTTCGTCGTCTGGCAAGGAAGCCACGATCGCGCTCCTTTCAGCGGGCGACTTTGTGGGAGAAGAGGCGCTCGCGGCCGTGCCAGGGCTGCGACTGGCCACCGCCAGCGCCACAAATGCCTGCACCGCACTCAAAATCAAGCGCGAAGAGATGATCCGCACCATGCACGAGGAGCATGACTTCTCCGACTTGGTTCTGAGGTTTCTGCTGGCCCGCAGTATGCGCACCCAAGCCGATCTTGTCGATCAACTCTTCAACTCCAGCGAAAAGCGCTTGGCGCGCGTTCTCCTGTTAATGGCGGAATTTGGCAAGCCGGGCGAGCAGGACACCTTGATTCCGAGGATATCTCAAGAGATGTTGGCCGAGATCATCGGCACCACCCGCTCCCGGGTCAGCTTCTTTATGAACCGCTTTCGCAAGCTCGGCTTTATCGAATACAACGGCCGCATCCGTGTTCACAAGTCGCTACTCAACGTAGTTCTGCACGATCGCTTGCCGGACGATGCCTCTGAAACTCCCCCATCTTCCTGATTCCAGACGGGTAATCGCGATGCTACCATGCGCGTCATTTTCCCAATTCTCGCGAGCTCGCTATTTCAGCGCGGAGAGCCTCTCTTAAGGAAAACCAAGCCAGGATGGCACTTTAGCTCTGAGCACAGTTGGGGAATTCATATATCTGATTTCAATACCTGTTCACAATTGACCAGCATAACCATTCACAGAATCCGGATACTCTCTGCAGCAATCACCAGCAAAGCATGGGATGAGGTGGGGAGATGCCGGAGACGCCATCGAGAATTCTCTTGGTGGATGACGAGTCCTCGATTCGAATGTCGATGGCGCTCGTACTCACTGAGTTCGGATACAAAGTGCGATCTGCGGCAGAAGGATTTTCCGCATTGCGGGAGATTCGCGCGGAGATGCCGGACATTCTTCTCACCGACCTCAGCATGCCCGGCATGTCAGGCTTCGAGCTGCTCTCGGTGGTGTGGCGGCGATTTCCCTCGATCCAAAAGATCGCGATGAGTGGGGCGTTTTCCGGCAACGACGTGCCTTCCGGAGTTGCAGCGGACGCGTTCTATCAAAAGGGCAGCGGCACGGAGGCGCTCTTGCAGACGCTGAGCGCCCTTCCCCAACACACACGGAGTGCTCCGCTACCTTGCCGTGCCAGCGCACTTCTTCGAATTGATCGAAGCGGGCACGGCACCTCGCCTGATGAATGCGTCACGATCAACTGCCCGGAGTGTTTGAGAGCCTTTTCCCACGCTATCGCAGGCATGAACGGATTCATGCGCGAAACCGACTGCGTCCATTGCGGCTATTCGATTCAGTACACGATCGTCGAACCTACCGGCCAAGCACGATTGCAGGCGCCTCGGCGCAAGGACTGTGCAGTGAATCGCGCACAGAGCGCGCCTGCCCTTAGCAATTC
>JBATYG010000334.1:0-1680 GCA_049673945.1 Occallatibacter sp. | reverse complement strand
CGCCATCTAGAGATCGACTGGAAGGAGCCTACACCTCCCCGGCACGCAATATTCCAGACGGAGCATTCCCAATTGGAGTGGTGGATTCCCCGCAGCGGGGAATGATGGCGGCTAAGGCAATGGAAGGCAAGGCAAGATGCGGGTTGCACGAACAGTTCTGCTGATCGCGTTCGCCGCCTCTCCGTGTCTGCATGCACAGGTCTTCGAGGTAAACGGTGGAAGCTCAAGTCTCTATCAGGCTGAAGGCGCCACCATCTCCGCACGCGGTGAAAGCTACACTGCCTCCGTCGGCGCCGGTGTTGTGGCCGGCCAGTTTGTGGGCGGGGCCACCGTCACCAAGATGATCGGCCGCACCACCTACATCCTCGGCAGCGATTACATCCCCTTCGTCCTGCCGACCGACGTCTTCGATGGCAGCCACTATCTCGTCACCCTCGGCGCCGGCGTGCACGCCACCGTGAAGGGCACAGATCTTTTGGTCTTCGCCGGGGCTACATCCAACAGCTTTTCGAGCCCGCTCTTTCAGGGCGCGCGCGCGGAAAATCCCGCAGGCGTCGTCTTTCTCAAGCGGAAACTGCCGGCCGGCTTTACCGCTTATTCCAATCTCGTCTTCTCGAGCCAAACGACGGCGATCGGCAGCCTGCAATGGCAACCGGCAGAGAAGCTCACCTTCGCGATCGCCGGCGGTATCGGCGCGAACCAGCCGTACGCTGCCATCAGCACCAACTTCGAGCGCCCCTGGATCGTCGCCAAAGCTTCCTACATTGACGCCGGCAGCCAGTTCCATCGCGTCGCGATTACCGCGCCGCTTACCAGCGAAGCCGATCGAGAAAATGTTCTCGTCACCATGCGGCCAACGCACTACTTCACGATTGGCGGCGGGCGTCAGAACTACCTCTCCCCCGTCGGCAACACCTACGCGACAACTGTGCGCAGTACGGTTGATGAAGGCACGGCAACCCTGCAGGTTTTCAAGGCCGCACTATCCGGCTCCGCGTACCATTCCACCTATCAGGGCAACTACAACAACGCTTTTACCTTGAGTGCGGACCGCCAGATCACGACCAATATCCACGCCACCGCCAGCTATCTCGAGAGCCGCCCCAGCAACGCGACGAAAACGACTGCCCTGGTCGGCATTTTCTCAGAGGACATCACGCCGCGCTTCAACATCAACGAGCTGGTCAACCATGCCAACGGGCAAACCAGCGTCTCCTTTGGCGGTGGCTTTTTATCGAACTTCGCGTCGGTCACGGCCGGGTACCAGACGTACTATGTACCGCAGAACAACTCCTCGCCTTTTGAGCAGGCGCTCATCGTTGACGTGCAGGTACACTTGTTCCACGGATTGAACGTGCACGGCGCGACATTCGTAGCACCCGACGGCAAACTGCGCTACACCGCTGACGCCCAGGTGCAGGCGATCCGCCAGGGTGCAGGAATCACACCCGGAGCCGAGCCCGGCATTTTCTCGTCGCCCCTCGGCGCGAATCTTGTTTCAGGAAACGTTGTCGACACGGAAGGAAGGCCGGTGTCCGGCGCTGCGCTCAAGATTGATCAGGTGCTTGTCTATACCAACGATGACGGCCACTTTGAATTGCGCGAACGCAAGCAACACACGCATCAACTCAAGGTCGTGACCGACCAGTTCATCGCTCAATTTGCGTATCGCGTCGTGTC
>JBATYG010000333.1:0-7261 GCA_049673945.1 Occallatibacter sp. | reverse complement strand
GCTGCCTTCTGCATCTGCAAGGGACTCGAACCCATTACCAGCAATAGTTCGTTGGCCGTGCGGATTCCCTCGACGGGCTCGGTTTTGTATTCGCCGTTCATCCACGCCGGATCGAGCTTGATGGCCTGGATCGCCATGTAGCGCATCATGCGATTGCGGCCCGCGATCTGTACGGGCAGGCACGCAAACGGCGCGAGAGCATCGGCGAAGCTGGGATAGGTCTCGCCCCAGACGAAGGTCTGCATACAACCCATTGAAGTGCCGAGGATCAACCGCAGATGGCGGATCCTCATCGTGTCGAGCATCATGTGCTGGCTGCGCACCATGTCGTCGTAGTCGTATGCGGGAAAGCGGGCGTGAAGGCCGTCAGAGGGCTTTGAACTTTCACCGTGGCCGATGTCATCGGGCAGGATGATGAAGTACTTCCTGATGTCGAGAACTCCGCCGGGCGCAAAGAGCACGTCGGAGAAGAGCGGGTTCATCAATGAGTGCGCATTGCCACCTGTCCCGTGCAGCAACAGAACTGCGTTGTCCGTATCGCCGGCCGCATTGCGATGCGGTGTGCCCAGCGTCAGGTAGTGCAGCTTGAGCTCCGGCAGCGTCTCCCCCGTACCAAAGCGGAAGTTCTGCAGTGTTACGGTGCCATCAACGGTGGGCCACTTGGCCGCAGGCGCGGTTGGCGTGGCTTGACTCCATACGCTTGCCGACGAAGCAAGCAGCATCGCGGTCGCGAGACAGGTCGAGCGCAAAGGCATTGATTGTCTCCTGATTTGTCTCTGGGGTACGGGATTGAGAGTAGCGTCGCGGCCTGCTGCATGCAAGGCCGCTCGGGCCGGAATCTGGCTTGATGGCTCGTCGGAACGGCCCTTTCGCTGCAGCCAGGAACCCTTTATTTGCGATAAAATCGATGCGTCAGCCATGCGTAGCCATCAAGCCGCCTTCGGCTCGCCTCTTCTCAAGCGCTTCCGTCGCGGACGGCCTGACCGTGGACGTCGCTTCTCCCACTGAGTAATCTATCCCGTTGTCTGTTTTCGCGCGCAGACGCCGCAATTGAGTGGCGGCGAGGTTCTGTGCAAAGAGAGCAGTCCCGATCTGACCCGTAAATGCGATCCGCCGATGGGCGGATAGAAAGGTCTCCGATGAATAGCTTTAACAGCCGAGCCAGGCTTGCTTCTGGCAAAAGCACCTATACGATCTATCGTCTGCCTGCCCTGGCAGCGCGCGGCTTCGATCTTGGCCGCTTGCCCTTCAGCCTGAAGATTCTGCTTGAAAATCTGCTGCGCCGCGAAGACGGCCTCAACGTCATCGCCGACGACATCGACTTCCTCGCCAAATGGGATCCCAAGGCCGAGCCGAGCCGCGAAATTGCCTACATGCCGGCCCGCGTCCTCATGCAGGACTTCACCGGCGTGCCGGCCGTGGTCGATCTGGCGGCGATGCGTGACGCCATCAAGACCCTTGGCGGCGACCCCGAGCTCGTCAATCCACTGGTGCCGGCCGAGCTGGTCATCGATCACTCCGTGCAGGTGGATGAGTTCGGTGCCGGGGGCGCTCTTGCGACCAATTCATTGTTGGAGTATCAAAGAAACCGCGAGCGCTACGCCTTCCTCAAGTGGGGACAGACGGCCTTTCGCAACTTCAGCACCGTGCCGCCGGGCATGGGCATCTGCCACCAGGTGAACCTCGAGTATCTCGCCCGCGTCGTCTTCACGGCGGAAATTGACGGCGATCCCGTTGCCTATCCGGATACGCTCGTGGGCACTGACTCGCACACCACCATGATCAACGGACTTGGCGTGCTTGGTTGGGGCGTGGGGGGCATCGAGGCCGAGGCGGCGATGCTCGGCCAGCCTGTCTCCATGCTGGTGCCGCAGGTGGTGGGCTACAAGCTCACGGGCAAACTGCGCGAGGGCGCCACGGCAACCGATCTTGTGCTCACCGTGACGCAGGCGCTGCGCAAGCTCGGCGTTGTTGGAAAATTCGTCGAGTTCTATGGCGACGGCATCGCGCAATTGCCGCTCGCCGATCGCGCCACCATCAGCAATATGGCGCCGGAGTACGGCGCGACCTGCGGCATCTTCCCGGTGGATGCGGAGACGCTGCGCTATCTGCGCCTCACAGGCCGCAGCGAAGAGCAGATTGCGCTGGTCGAGGCGTATTACAAGGAGCAGGGGCTCTTCCACACCACGGGCGCGCCTGAGGCTGAATATTCGCAGACCCTCGAGCTCGATCTCGGATCGGTCGAGCCCAGTGTTGCCGGTCCCAAGCGTCCGCAGGATCGCGTGCTGCTGAAAGATGCTGCTACCAGCTTTGCCCAGCAACTGCCGAACCTGCTCGCGCCCAATGCCAAGCCGCTCGGCACGCGCACCGCGGCGGCCTGGGAACGGACCACTACCGTCACGGATACCGCGGTAGCCGAGAATGCTCCGTTGCACGTTACCACCACTGTGAAAGAGCGGTTCAATGTCGATCCTGACAAGTACCTCGATCATGGATCGGTCGTGATTGCGGCCATCACCAGCTGCACCAACACGTCGAATCCCTCGGTGATGGTTGCCGCCGGCCTGCTCGCGAAGAAGGCGGTCGAGAAGGGCCTCACGGTTCCCCCGTGGGTGAAGACTTCACTCGCGCCGGGTTCGCGCGTCGTCACCGACTACTACCAGAAGGCCGGGCTGCTGCCGTATCTCGAAAAGCTGCGCTTCAATGTTGTGGGTTACGGCTGCACAACGTGCATCGGCAACTCCGGCCCGCTGCCCGCCGATGTTTCAAAGAGCATTGACGAACACGGCCTGGTCGCTGTGAGCGTGCTCAGCGGCAACCGCAACTTCGAAGGCCGCGT
This sequence comes from Occallatibacter sp., assembly GCA_049673945.1. Lineage (GTDB taxonomy): Bacteria > Acidobacteriota > Terriglobia > Terriglobales > Acidobacteriaceae > Telmatobacter. The sequence continues at coordinate 4,422 of JBATYG010000333.1, read as the reverse complement.
AAACGTCGATGTGCGCGCCAACTACCTGATGAGTCCGCCGCTGGTTGTGGCCTACGCCCTCGCCGGGCGCATCGGACACAACTTCGACACCGATCCGCTGGGCAAGGATCAATCCGGCGCCCCGGTGTATCTCAAGGACATCTGGCCCACGCAGGGTGAAGTGGCCGAGGCGATTGAGAAAGGCCTCAGCCGCGAAAGCTTCCGCAAGGAATATGCTGCCGTGAGCAAGGGCGACGCAAACTGGCAGGGGCTCAGCTTCCCCACTGGCGACGTCTACAAGTGGGAGCCGGGCTCAACCTACATTCGCAAGGCGCCTTACTTCGACGGAATCACGAAGACGCCCGCGCCGGTAAGCGACATCGCCGGGGCTCGCGTGCTTGCTGTGCTGGGTGACTCCGTCACCACCGACCACATTTCTCCCGCGGGATCGATCAAGGCCAACGGACCGGCAGGAGTCTATCTTGCCGAGCATGGCGTGAAGCCTGCCGACTTCAACTCCTATGGCTCGCGCCGCGGCAACCATGAGGTGATGGTGCGCGGCACCTTTGCCAACGTGCGCCTGCGCAACAAGCTCGCGCCGGGCACTGAAGGCGGTGTCACGCGTTTGCTGCCCGAGGGCGAGCAGATGTCCATCTTCGATGCCAGCGTGAAATACGCGGAGCGCAAAGTGCCCCTCGTCATTCTCGCGGGTAAGGAGTACGGCTCCGGCTCCTCGCGTGACTGGGCGGCGAAGGGTCCGAATCTGCTCGGTGTGCGCGCGGTCATCGCGGAAAGCTTTGAGCGCATCCACCGCTCCAACCTCGTCGGCATGGGCATTCTGCCTCTCCAGTTTGAAGAGGGCCAGGATGTCGAGTCGCTGGGTCTTACTGGCGAAGAGACGTATGACTTTCCCGGGATGACGGGCATGCTCAAGGCAAAGTTTGCCGGCGGCCGCACGATTCAGGTGAAAGCAACTGCGGCAAGCGGCGCCGTGAAGGAGTTCAAGGCACGCGTGCGCATCGATACGCCACGGGAGATTGAATACTTCGAGCACGGCGGCATTTTGCAGTACGTACTTCGCCAGCTCGCGGCAAAATAATTGCTCCGGCAGCAATAGAAAACGCCGCTCCGCTCCGCGCCGGGGCAGCGTTTCCTTATGAAACGCAAAATGTCTACTCGTCTGCGCCGGCGCGGGCGGGCTTTACGGTGATGCGCTTGGTCTTTGTCGTTTTTGGTGCCTCGGAGATATGAATCGTTTCCTCGTGCCCCGGAGCGAAAAAGCGCACTCCCTCCTGATGCTCGCCCATCACATGCAAACGCAGAAAGTTCGTCGAGCCCGACTTGGTACGTGTTCCGGCGACGATTGCAATCACCTCGCGGCTATGCACGTAGCGATGCTGATCCAGCATACTTTCGGCAACTTCCACCAGCGCTTCGGTCGAGTTCACCTTGGGGCAGCGGATCGGCGTGGTGCCCCACAGCAGGTTGAGGCGGTTCACCGTAACCTCGATCGGGCTGAGCGCGAAGATCGGTGAGGTGGGATGGTACTTCGAGAGCTGGCGCGCCGTAGCGCCGGACTCCGTGAAGAGTGCGATGCCGCGCAAATCGAGATCGTCCGCCGCATGAGCGGTCGCTTCGCAGATCGTCTCCGCGATTGAGAGATGACTCTCCCGCACGTGTGCCTGCGAGACATACTGCCTGTCTTCCTTGATGTGCCGCTCGGCCTCGCACACAATGCGCGCCATCATCGAGACCGCATCCACCGGATACTTGCCCACCGCGGACTCGCCGGAGAGCATCACCGCATCGGTGCCGTCATACACGGCATTGGCCACGTCGGAAACTTCGGCTCGCGTGGGGCGGGGATTTTCAATCATCGACTCAAGCATCTGCGTCGCCGTGATCACCGGCTTGAAGTATTGCGCGGCGCGGCGAATGATGTGCTTCTGGATGGCGGGCACCTGTTCCGGTGGAACCTCGACGCCCAGATCGCCCCGCGCCACCATGATGCCGTCGGCAGCCTGCAGAATGCTGTCGAGGTGCTCGATGGCCTGTGGCTTTTCAAGCTTGGCAATGATCCACGTCTCGCAGCCATACGCTGAGACGCGATTGCGCACCAGCCGCACATCCTCCGCTGTGCGGACAAACGATACGGCGACTGCATCCACGCCATTCTTGACGGCAAACTCAAGGTCGGCCGCATCCTTCTCAGTCAGCGATGGCACGCGCACCGGAATACCGGGCAGATTGATGCCCTTGTTTTCTCCGAGCATGCCGCCGTTGATGATGTCGCAGACCACGTCGGCGCCATCGATGTCACGCACGCACAGCTCAATCAGCCCGTCCGACAGCAGAATGTGCGAACCCCGTTCAACGTTTTCGGCGAGCGTCTTGAATGTGGTGCCAACCAGCGAAGCGGTGCCGGGCACATCGCGCGGCGTGATGGTGAGGCGGCTGCCGGCCTTCAGCAGAACGGGCTGGTGATCCTTCAACTTCGCAGTGCGGATCTTCGGTCCCTGCAGGTCGCAGAGAATGCAAAGGGGCTTGCGCTCTTCGCGGCTCACCTTGCGAATCATCTGGATCAGCGCCTGCTTTTCTTCATGCGTCCCATGAGAAAAATTCAGGCGAACCACATCAATTCCCGCGCGCACAAGCTCACGGAAAACCGGTTCCGTATTCGACGCCGGGCCGAGTGTGGCCACGATCTTGGCGCGGCGTTGAATAGGGGACCCGGGCAGGCTCACATCGGCGTAAGACATTGAAAAGGCTCCAGATGGGACTCGTTTGGAATGTATGAAATGAAACGCAGGCGGCCGCCTTCATTGTACACGGCGGAGCGGTGCGAGAAATCGCGTGCGCGCGCATCGTGCGCCGCCTAACGCGACGTCCTAACGCGATGTGAGGATGTCTTCTATGCGCTGTTCGGGGTGATCGCGTCCAACTCTGGACCGGAAGAGCACTCCGTTCAGCTCCGCGCCCAGCAGCGCGCTGAACGAAGAGATGTAGAGCCATACCAGGGTGGCGATCCCCGCGCCAAATGAGCCGTAAAACCGCGAGTAGTTGGCAACCGCTGTCACATACCATCCAAAGGCGAGCGTGGCCGGGAACCAGGCGATCGTTGCCGCAATCGCGCCAGGCATCACCCAGATCCAATGCTCTTTGCGCCGCGTGCCGAAGTGATAGAGCGCACCGAGAACGGTGACGCTCGTGCTCAGCGCAATCGCCCAGCGCACCATTCTCCAGAAAAAGAGAACCGCGTGGCGCAACTGGTGCACCGCATTCTCAACCATCCAGTGCTCGATGGCGTGGCCGAAAATCAGCAGCAGCGTCGCGAGCGCGAGGGGCACCAACACCATGGGAACGAGCAGCAGCGCGCGCATACGCCGCTCCCAGAAGCTCCAGTCGTCGCGCGGCAGGCGATAGGCGCGGCGAAAGCCCTCCATCAGCGACAGCATCATGCCGAGCCCGGCAAAAATGCTCAGCGTCAGGGCAGAGAAGATGAGCGGCATCGACCGCAGGCGTTTCGCCTGCATCGAGGCCGCCAGCAGGGTCATCGTGTCCCGCGGCAAAAAGTGAACGAAGGTATTGCGTACCTCGCCGACGAGATTTGTGCCTTCAGGCAGAACGGCCAGAAGCGTCGTGATCATGACCATGGTGGGAAAGAGCGTCAGCATACCGGAGTATGCCGCGGCCTTGGCCGTGTTGAGCACGTCGTGCTCAAGAGCCAGCCAAAGCGCTTTTCGTAGCTTGGGGAGCAGGGCCATCGGGTCAATTGAAAGAGTAGTGTATTTCCGCAAATCCGGCGACAGCATATCAACCGATCGCTGCCCCGTGACGCGCGTCGTCTTGATCCTTTGAACGCGAATCTCGCGTTAAAGTTGCAGTGCTGTCTCGGAGCCCTCGCTCGGGTTATCATGGCCCGTTATGAAAATTGTGGCCGATCGTCTCTTGCGGTTCGTTTCCCTGGTTCTTGTTGCCGGCGCGGGGTTAGCGCCGTTGGCCGCGCAAAGCCGCGCCATACCGAATGCGCAGCTCGCGTCAAAGGAAGTCAACGCGCGCGTCGATGCGTTGCTCAAGAAGATGACACTCGAGGAAAAGATTGGGCAACTGGTGCAATACTCCGCCGGATTCGCGACCGGCCCCGCTGCCTCGAAGCTGACCTATGACGATCTCGTCGCCAGAGGCCAGGTCGGCTCGATGCTCAATGTGGTCGGCGCAGAAAAAACCAACCACTACCAGCACATCGCGATGGAAAAAGCGAGGCTGCACATCCCCATTCTCTTCGGCCTCGATGTGATTCACGGCGACCACACTACATTCCCCATTCCGCTGGCCATCGCGGCAAGCTGGGACCCCGACGCAGCCGAGACCGTGGCGCGCACCGGCGCGGTTGAGGCGCGCGCCGACGGCATCGACTGGGTCTTCTCGCCGATGGTCGACATC
>JBATYG010000332.1:0-4937 GCA_049673945.1 Occallatibacter sp. | reverse complement strand
CAGAGTTATTTGCGGAAACGGCGAGAACGGCGAACCCCGATCATCGTGCTGCTCAAGAGGGACAAAAATGGGTAAGGAGATTCCCGCTTCGCAGGGTTGGAAACAGTAAAGCGTGGTGACCTTGCATGCCATCCGTAACGCGGGACTGGTCACTCTTCGCTGATCGCCGGCGCGCGCGGGATGGCTTTCTGTTTGCGCCTTTCGCAAGACGTGTTACTCTCCTCTGGCTACGCCACCATCTTTGCTGTCGATCCGGGTGCGGCCATCGAGCTGCGCCCGGATTCTGCTTTGGGCTCGGTTTGTTTATCAAACAACAAACAGAGCGGCTCACGCTGTCGATCGAATTCAGGAGAGTGATCCGCCATGCACGCAATTCCACCGTCCCGCTTGTTTCGCACGATCGTCCTTGCCTTCATTCTCCCTGTTGTTCAATCGGCTTGCTTCGCTCAGTCGCAGCACCCGCTCACGCACCACGTGCCACAGGCGGTTCAGCGTGGCTCTGCGAAATCGGTGGAGCACCTTCGCGGCAATCAAGCTCTGCGCCTCACACTCACTCTGCAGCTCCCCAATCAGACAGAGTTGGAGAACTTCATTCAGGCCGTCTCCAATCCTTCCAGTCCTTCTTACCATCAATACCTTACGGTCGAAGAATTCACTGAGAGATTTGGACCAAGCCAGCAGGACTACGACGCAGTCATCCGTTTCGCCGAGACAAATGGCCTCAAGGTGGTTGGCACCTCGCGCAATCGCCTTAATGTCGACGTGGAAGGACAGGTCTCGCAAATTGAGCATGCCTTTAATCTGCGGTTGAACAGCTATCAGCATCCCACTGAAAAGCGCACCTTCTACGCTCCGGACCGAGAGCCAACTGAAGACCCGTCCGTCGGACTCTGGCACATCTCAGGCCTCGATAATTATTCGATTCCGCAGCCCATGCTTTCAAAAAAGCCTGCCGACCAGCTCAGCCTCGCTCCCAACGCAACCACAGGATCCGGGCCGTCGGCTTCTTTCCTCGGCAGCGATATGCGCGCAGCTTACTATGGCGGAACAACGCTTACAGGCAGCGGCCAGTCGCTCGGACTGTTGGAGTATTACGGCACCAATCTGGTGGACGTGAACACCTACCTCCAGAACATCGGCCAGACCAACCAGGTTCCCATTACGTTGCTTTCCACCGACGGAACCAGCACCAGCTGTCTCGCTTCAAGCGGATGTTCCGATACCGAGCAGACCCTGGACATAACGCAGGCAATCGGCATGGCTCCCGGACTGTCCAGCCTGGTGGTGTACGTCGGCTCGACCGATGCCCATATCCTCAACGCAATGGCGACAGCCAATCCGCTCAATGCGCAGTTGAGCATCTCCTGGGCCTGGACACCGCCGGACCCCGCCACCGACGACCCGTACTTTATGGAGTTCGCGGCTCAGGGCCAGAGCGTGTTTGCAGCAGCCGGTGACTCAGGCTCATGGACCTCGACGGCAAATGCCTTCCCGGCGGATGATCCCTACGTGACTTCGGTCGGCGGTACCGACCTGCAGACCAGCTCGGCCGCAGGCCCGTGGAGTTCTGAAACCGCCTGGGCCAATGGCGGCGGCGGCATTTCGCCGGATTATTACTTGATCCCGTCCTGGCAGACCGCGGCAGGCGTCAGCTGTCCTCTTTGTTCAACAGCCTATCGAGACGGTCCTGATATCTCGGGCAATTCGAATTGGACATTTTATGTCTGCTCCAATCAAACCGCGTGCACCGCAAACTATTGGGGAGGGACCAGCTTCGCGGCGCCCATGTGGGCTGGCTATCTGGCACTGGCCAACCAGCAGTCGGTGGCTCAGGGAAACGGAACTCTGGGTTTCATCAACCCCGCTCTTTATGCCCTTGCATCAGGGTCCGGCTACTCCGCCGACTTTCATGACGTCACAAGCGGCTCCAATGGCTATGCGGCTGCATCCGGGTTTGACCTCGCAACCGGACTGGGCAGTCCAAATGGCGCCGCTCTCATCAACGCGCTGACCCTCGTGCCCAGCTTTGATCTCGCTGCCGGAGCCGCTTCTCTCAGTGTGGCGCCGGGCAACAGTGGCTCCACGCCAATCACCACGACGGTCTTTGCCGGTTTCAATGCGGCCCTCGCTCTTTCCGCGAGCGGCCAGCCGAGCGGTGTCACTGTCAGCTTCAATCCCACATCCATCGGTGCGCCCGGCAACGGCTCATCTCAAATGACGATTACCGCTGCATCAACCGTGGCGCCCGGCACATACCCGATCACCATAACCGCCACCGGCGGGGGCGTCACGCAAACCACGGCGGTTTCGCTGGTTGTTGCGGCGCCCACCTTTTCGCTCTCTGAGTCGCCTGGTTCTCTCGTTATCACGCAAGGCACCACTGGCACTACGACAATCACTGTTGTTCCTCAGAACGGTTTTTCGGGTAATGTGACCCTGTCCGCAATCAATCTACCAAGCGGGGTGACCGCGTCCTTCCAGCCAAACCCGGCTCATTCAACGAGTGTTCTCACGTTGACTGCTTCAAGCACAGCCGCTACGGGACAGTTCTTTGTGAGCATTACTGGCACTTCCGGAACAATCACTGAATATGCGCCAAACCTTGTTCTGGGGGTTGTTCAACCGCCAACCATCAATGCCTCGCCTGCCGCTGTGACTCTGGCGCCTGGGGCAACCGGCGATGCGGGAATCCTCGTTCAAAATCTGATCGGCGGCATGAGCATGGCCTTCACTGCCTCCGGTCTGCCCAGCGGCGTAACCGCGACATTCAATCCGAACCCGCTGACTTCGGGTTCAACAAGCGTCCTGCAATTCTCAGCGGCCGGCACGGCCGTACCGGGAACCTATAACGTAACCGTTGTCGGCTCCTCCGGCACGTTCACCCCGGCTACCTCTGTTGCTCTAACCATCACGCAGCCAACTTTCACGCTTAGCAGCTCGGTTGCCTCTGGTGGGATGACTCAAGGCTCCTCGCTTCTATCCACCATCACGGTTCATCCTCAACCTGGATTTGGCGGTAACGTGACTATGAGCGCCTCGGGGATGCCAAGCGGGTTAACAGCATCATTCGCCCCGAATCCAACCGCGGGAACCAGCGTGCTGACCTTGACAGCGAGCCCCACGGCAACTATCTGGACTGGCTACGTCAAGATCACGGGAACTTCTGAAATGTTGACGGCAAGTACCACCATCTACCTTTCAATCGTTGCGGCTCCTCCAGGCTTTACCCTCACGCCTTCACCCTCAACCCTCACTGTCTACCAGGGTCAGAGTGGAACCTCCACCATCACAAGCACACTCTCAGGCGGTCTCGACTCTGCCATTTCCTTGAGTTCCGGCGTATTGCCGCCCGGGCCCGGGCCCGGTGTTAATGTCAGCTTTTCTCCAAGTACGCTTCCCGCTCCTGGTTCCGGCACATCGACGATGACTGTAAGCGTTGCGTCCACGGTTCCACCCGGCACATACGGGATTGAAATCGGTGGCTCCGCAGGATCGTTTACGTCTAACACCACCTCGATTTCGCTGACTGTAGCCCCCTCGCCAGGCTTCGGCTCGGCGAACGTTGGCGCCACATCTCCGGCAATTCCCATCAGCTTTGCCTTCAGCTCGCCGGTCACGCTTGGTTCAACGGCCGTCCTCACCCAGGGCGCAACCGGGCTCGATTTCGCTGACGCTGGTACAGGTACCTGCACGCCCAATACCGCTTATTCGGCTGGACAAACCTGCACGATCAATGTGACCTTTACGCCGAAGTATGCGGGCGCCCGCTATGGTGCGGCGCTCCTCAAAGACACAAACGGCAACGTCATCTCCACCGTATACCTGCGAGGCACAGGCGTCGGACCGCAGGTTGTCTTTCAACCCGCTGCTGAGAGCATTGCGAGCACCGGATCAGTCGCGCCGACCGGTGTCGCTGTGGATGGCGCCGGAAATGTCTATTTCGCCGACTCCTACAACAACCAGGTAATAACGGAAACACCATCAGGCGCAGGCTATGTTCAGAGCGTCATCTTGAACATCCATGGGCCTCTTGGAGTTGCGGTCGATGGCGCCGGCAACCTCTACGTCGCTGATCAAGACAATCAGGTGCTGAAAGAGACATTGTCCGGAGGAAGCTATACCGCTACCGTAGTTGCTCCCAATGGTTCCAGTCTCCTCCAACCGCAGGGCGTCGCGGTCGACGGCAGCGGCAACGTCTACATAGCGGACTCTCAGAATAATCGCGTGTTGAAGGAAACCCTCTCCAACGGCGCATATTTGGAAAGCGTTGTCAGCACCAGCGCTCTGAAAGATCCACTGGGAGTGGCAGTCGACCCGGCAGGCAACGTCTATGTTGCCGACACAACGAATCAGCGTGTTCTGAAGGAGACGCCTTCCGGCAACGGCTATGCGGAAAGCACGGTTGACGCCAGCCTGAATCAGCCCTTCGGAGTGGCAGTCGATGGGGTCGGCGACGTCTATGTCGCCGACTTCGGCAACAACGCGGTCTATCGTGAGACTTCGTCGCAGGGCACATACACCCGACGCATGATCAGTTCCATACAACTTGCCTCGGCAGTCGCTGTGGGTGCGGATGGGAATGTATTTATCTCGGAGCAGTATTCTGACAGCGTGCGAAAGCTCGACTTCGCCGACCCGCCGAGTCTCACGTTCGCCGCCACGCCTGTGGGCTCTACGAGCTCTGACAGTCCGCAGACCGTTACGCTCCAAAACGTCGGCAACGCCGATCTGACGCTGCCCGTTTCCTGCTTCCGGCAGCAATCCCAGCGTAGCCGCCAATTTCACGCTCGACGACAATGCGCCCTCGGCCTGCCCGATGGTCGCAGCCGGCGCATCGAACCCCGGCGTTCTGGCGGCGGGCTCTTCCTGCGCGCTCGCCATCAGCTTCATGCCGGCGACGCCCGGCGCCGACAGCGGCTCACTCGTCCTCACTGACA
>JBATYG010000331.1:0-4883 GCA_049673945.1 Occallatibacter sp. | reverse complement strand
ATCGAGCGCGCGATGGCTAATGGAATAGACCTGCCACGCGACTGCGACCGCCTGCGCCTCGGCGCCCAGAATCACCGCGGCACGCGCCATCTGGTACCGCCGGAAATCGCGCGATTCGAATGCTTCCGTGCCGCGCCGCGACGGTGTTTCGGGAGAGGAATCCATGTACTCGATAGGGTATCGTACCCGGAGTCCGACGAGCCTGCAGCCGCGCCAGGCACCGCACTCGTAACTCTTTCCGGCAGTGGCGCCGACCCTTCCAATTGACTTGCAGCGTTTCTGTTGCTAGCGTTTGTAGATGGGTTTCGGGTCAAGATCGATGCAGATGGCGGGTTGTTGCGCGCTGCAGCGGTCATGTGCCTGAGCTCCTCTACGATTCGAGCTTTGCCTACGCCGCTTCAGCCCCTTGCTGACGCGGTTTTTTCATTGCCCTTGAATTTGACCTGCACGACGAGAACCATGAACGCACTTTCCTCCAATTCGCTATCCCACCCTGGCGCTTCCCATCGCCTGCTGTGTTGTTGTCGCTGACTATCCCCCAAGCCCGAAGCCGCGCACAAAATATGTCCCAAGTGAATCGCCGTGTGCGTAATCACGTCTTCTGCTTCACGTACATCTCTTTGAGGAAATCCAGTGATGACATTCAATGCAAAGCTTTTCCGCTTCCCTGCCCTGCTGCTTCTCGCCATCGCCATCTCAGCGCACGCCCAGGTGGTGGGCGGAACGATTGCCGGAACCGTTCACGATGCGAGCGGCGCGTCAATCGCCGCTGCAACCGTCGTTGTGCGCCAATCTGAAACAGGCGCGGCCCGCCAGCTCACGACCGATTCAGAAGGCCGCTTCAATGCGCCTTCGGTTTCCGTAGGCCCATATTCGATTTCGGTGGCGAAAGACTCCTTCGAGTCGCAGACGCAAAGCGGTTTCTCTCTGGCAGTGGGCCAAACCCTTCAGGTGAACTTCATTCTCGGCGTTGCTGCGGTGCAGCAACAGGTGATCGTAGATGCCTCCGAAACCACGGTGAACACGACGACGCAGCAATCCTCTGGGCTTGTTGATGAGCGCCAGGTGAAGGAGCTACCTCTTAACGGCCGCAGCTATGATGCGCTGATCACCCTGAACCCGGCGACCTTGAGCTACACAAACCAGCGCTCCGGCAGCGTGGGCACATCAAATTCCTCTGTCGGAAACATGTTCGCGGTAAGCGGACGCCGGCCGCAGGACAATCTCGTCCTGCTGAATGGCATTGAATACACCGGCGCATCGTTGATCAACGTGACTCCGGGCGGCACGAGCGGTCAGCTTCTTGGCGTTGACGCGGTACGCGAATTCAACGTTGTCAGCGATACCTATGACGCAACCTATGGCAAACGTGATGGCGCACAGGTCAGCATCGTCACCAGCTCCGGCACGAATCAACTGCACGGAGCGGTCTTCGAGTTTGTGCGCAACAGCGCTTTCGATGCACGCAACTACTTTGACCAGGGTGCGATTCCAAACTTTCAGCGCAACCAGTTCGGCGGCTCGCTGGGCGGTCCGATCCGCAGCAACAAGCTCTTCCTCTTCGGCAACTATGAGGGCTTCCGCCAAAACTGGGGCCTGAGCGCCGTCACACTCGTGCCAGACAATCAGGCACGGCTGGGATATCTTCCCGACTCTTCAGGCAACGAGCAGTACGTGGGCGTCAACGCAGCTGTCGCGCCTTTGCTCGCTCTGTGGCCCGCGCAGAACGGCCCCGAACTGGGCCACGGCATTGCCGAAGCCTTCAGCAATCCGCCGCAGCGCATTCGTGAAGATTTCGGCACTTCGCGCTTCGACTACAATCTTGCAAAGCAGGATCAGCTGTTCGCGGTTTACACGGTCGATGACAGCAGCGCGGACACCCCCTCGCAGAATCCGCTGAGCCGTGTGAACGAGAGCCTGCGCGAACAGGTAGCGAGCGTGCAGGAGCAGCACATCTTCTCGCAATCGCTGCTCAACACGGCGCGCTTCGGCTATTCGCGCGCCAGCTACTTCTTCACCGGCTACTCGCCCGTCCCCGTTGAAGGATGGGTCGTCGGCAAGCCCATTGGCACCATTGTTGTCAGCGGCAGCACCGCGTCAAACGGCGCATCCCAGATCACCCAGGCGGGCACCAACGTGGGCAGCAACAATACGGCGGCGCGCAACCTGTTCACCCTTGATGATCACGTCTATTGGACGCGCGGACGCAATCAGCTTGAGACCGGAATCTGGCTGCAACGGCTGCAGGTAAACGATCTGCTGGCGCAGTACCAGTACGGACAGGCCTCGTTCAGCACCTTGCAGTCATTCCTGCAGGGCACGGTCAAGACCTTCACCGTCGTGCCCTCGCCGACCGAGCTCGGATGGCGTTCGCTCGAAGGCGCCTTTTTCGTTGAAGACACCGTTAAGGTGACGCCGCGCCTTGAGGTCCGAGCGGGCTTCCGGTCAGAGTCGACCAATGGCTGGAACGAGGCACAGGGCCGGGCTGCAAACTACGCGATCGTGGATGGCGTGCTGCAGACCGACCCCGTCGTGGGCAGCGCGGCGCTCAGCAAGAATCGCGCAATCTTTCTGCCCGAGCCGCGCGTTGGTTTCGCGTGGAACATCTTCGGTGCCGGCCGGACCGCCGTGCGCGGCGGCTTCGGACTCTATCATGGGTTGCTCGACAGCCTCGACTATCGTCTCGATCAAACTGCGCCGTTCAACACAGCCGAATCGATTGCAAACACCACGGTCTCGAATCTGACCATCACGCCGGGCGCGGCCCCGCCCGCGGGCAGCAAGGTATCGCCGAGCAATGTGCAGCCCGACATCGCCACGCCTGCGGTGCTCACCTGGAGCCTGCGTGTCGAGCAGCAAATCGCGCCGCATACCTCGCTCACTGTTGGATACGTCGGCTCACATAGTTATCACCAGATTCTCTCTGAGGATCTGAATGAACCGGTCCCCACCTACCTGAGCGACGGCAAGCCTTTCTATCCCACGGGCTCGACCCTCGCGAATCCCGCTCTAGCCAACACCACGTCCTGGGTATCGCAAGGCGTAGGGCTTTACAATTCGCTCGTGGTCGATGTGCGGCGCTCGTTCGCGAACGGCTTCCAGTTTCGCGGCAATTACACGTACGCGAAGAACCTCGATGATGGCTCGGCGTGGAACACCAGCGTGAGCGCCAACACACCGGCGTTCGTCGAATTTCCGCTGAATCCGAAGCTCGACTGGGGTCCGGCCGCAACCGATGTGCGCCACGCAGCAGCAATGAATGGCAGCTACGAGCTGCCATTCGGACCGCAGCGCCGCTTCCTGAAGAGTTCACCGGCATTTGTGAACCTGCTTGCCGCCGGATGGACAACAAGCGCGATCGTCACCATTCAGTCAGGCTTTCCCTTCTCGCCGCAACTTGGCTACAACCCCACTGGCAACGGAGATACACGCAATCCTGTGCGGCCGAACTGGAATCCAAACTTTACCGGCACGCTTTATCCGCGTACGACGAGCCAGTACTTCAATCCCGATGCGTTTCTGCCGCCGGCAACAGGCACCTACGGCAACGTTTCGCGTGATTCGCTCGAGGGGCCGGGGCTTTCGACGATCGATCTCTCCGCGACGAAGAACGCGCATATCGCGGAGCGGCTGAACTTTCAGTTCCGCGCCGAGTTCTTTAACGTCCTCAACCACTCAAATTTCCTTACGCCGAATGAAGTTGTCTATACCTCGGCGACGTCGGGCATTTCACCCACCGCAGGCGTGATCACGTCGACGTCGACGACATCGCGCCAGATCCAGTTTGGTGCAAAGCTGCAGTTCTAGAACACGCTCTCCGCGCCGGCTGCCGTGCAATGGTTCATGCGGCCGGCGCAGATCTATCCGTTATCCTGTCGCTTGGCCACTACCCCACAGCAGCGGGTTATTCCCAGCAACTGGGCCGCAGCCGCCGTCGCACTTTGCGGCGTCTGCGCGTTTCTTGAGCTCTAGTGCACGCAACCGCTTCTGCCTATGCTGGCGCACATCTTCGGCGCCTCGAAGACCGGCGTGGGCATGACAGTCTCCGCAGCGACGCTGGGCGTCGCCATCTCCGCACCCGTCTTTGGAGCACTCACCGAGCGCCTTCCGCGCAAGCGAGTCATCGTGACGTCCCTCGTTGGCATTTCGCTGCCCACTCTGCTCGCCGCGACGTCCACGTCGCTCACCCAGCTTGTGATCTGGCGATTTTTGCAGGGGGTCGCAGTGCCCGGCGTGATTGCCGTGGTCGTCACCTACATCGGCGAAGAATGGCCGCCGGAGCGGGTAGCACTCATCATGAGCTTTTACGTCAGCGGAACCGCGCTGGGCGGCTTCCTGGGGCGCATTACGGCCGGCATACTTGCGGACCATTTCAACTGGCGGATCAGCTTTCTCGTGCTCGGCGCCGCTGCCCTTGCGGGAGCGGGCGCCGTCGCCGCATGGCTGCCCGCGCCCCCGATACGCAGCCTTCCCATGCGCAGTTCCGATACGCTATCTGCGTTTCCCAACCAGGTGCAGGGTCTCTTCCGCATTCGCCAGCTTGTGGCAACCTTCGCGATCGGCTTCAGTGTGCTCTTCTCGATGGTTGGCGTCTTCACGTGGATCACCTTCTACCTGAGCGCCGCGCCCTTTCATCTGTCCACTACGGCGCTGAGCTCGCTCTTTTTTGTCTACCTTGTGGGATTGGTCGTGACCCCGGCGGCCGGTTACATCATCACACGGGTTGGCCTTCGCGCGGGCATCAGCGGCGCGATCCTGTGTTCGATCGCCGGCGTGCTGTTGACGCTGCTACCGTCTCTGACCAAGATCGTGATCGGGCTGGCGATGCTGTCAAGCGGCGTATTTATCGCGCAGACCGCCGCGCAGAGCCACCTGCGCGTCGC
>JBATYG010000330.1:0-2580 GCA_049673945.1 Occallatibacter sp. | reverse complement strand
CCCAGAGAGATCAGCAGACCGAGAACAATCCCCAAGGCGGACGAGCGGATTCCCGGAGCCGCGACGTGCGCCATCGCCTGGCGGATGGTCGATCCGAGCGCGATGCGGAGACCGATTTCTCGCGTTCGTTGCGCCACCATATTCGCCACCAAGGCGAAGATGCCCACTGCGCTCAAAAGCAACGCGAGGCCGGCCATGGCGCCGAGAAGAGCCACCTCGACCCTCTGTGTTGCCAGAGACTCCGCAAGATGATCCGCCATGCTGTAGAAACCGGAAAAGGGCAGGCCCGGATCGACACTCGACAGAGCCTGCTGCATCTGCGCGGGCAGACCCTGGACTGGTCGGGAGGCGCGCACGATCCAACTCGGTTGGAACCAGACGTGGACCACGGCAAGCATGCGTGGGTCTACCTGCGCCGCGGGGACGTACGTGATTGGCTCACTACCGAGCGGATCATTGACCTGTTCCTCATGCGGCGGAAGTGCGACGTCTTCGGCGACTCCGACAATGATCGTGCCCTGCTTATCAAGAGTCTGGCCGACGGGATTAACGCTTGCGAAGTATTTGCGAACAAACGATCGATTGACAATGGCTACTGGCTGAGTACCTCGCCGGTCGGAATTGGTGAAGCTGCGTCCGGCAAGCAGCGGAATCTCCAGAGCCGCAAAATAGGAGGGTGTGACGTATATTTCACCGCTCATTGCGGGTTGGCCTCTCTCAGGACCGCTGCCGAGGGTCATGCCATTATTCAAAGCGCGTTCGTATGGAAGAGAAAGACCAACTGCCGCACTTTGGACGCCCGGAATCCGTTCCATGGCGGTTGTGCTTTCTGTGAGGAGGCGGTCAAAGCCGGCCGGATCGCGATAGCGCGCGTCATCCAGCGAGGCCTTGGCAGTGAGCACGCCCTGCGGATTGAACCCGGGCGGCAATGTCTGCAGGTGGATCAAGGTACGGATGAGCAAGCCACTGGCAGCAAGCAGGACGACCGTCAAGGCGACTTCACCAACGATCAGCGCCTGGCGCAGACGTAAGCGCTCCACGCCAGCGATGGTGCGGGTTGCCATGAACGAGCGAAGATCGATTCGCTTGAGGGCAAGCGCAGGCAGCATGCCAAAGAGCACACTGGTGAGGATCGACGCCGCCAGCGAGAAAACAAGCACACGCCCGTCCAGTGAAACGCCGGGGACTGGAAGGTAATCGGGAGGCAGGAGTAGCAGGAGACCACGTAAGGCCAAAAATCCGACCCCCACTCCAACCGCACCTCCAATCGACGCCAGGAGAAGATTCTCGATCCAGAGCTGCCGCCGGACATGCCAGCGCGAAGCGCCCAGGGCCATCCTTGTTGCGATCTCAGAGGTGCGCCGCGCCATGCGAACGACGGTAAGGCCAGCAAGATTCGCACAGGCGATCAGCAGAATTGTTCCGGCTGCGAGCATCAGCGTCAGCGCTTTTGGGCGGAGGTCTGATGTCTGTCCCTTCTGCAACGGCACGGTATAAAACGAAATCTTTGACCCTCGATGAAACTCATTCACAAAGCGATGGGCGGGCGCAGCCCATGCGCGATTGATCTCGGCGTCGGCCTGCTGCCAGCTGGCGCCGTCGCGCAATCGCAGAATAACCCCGTAGTTTGTGCTTGCGCCTTCGCCCTGGCGGCTGGGCTGCAGAGCGATGTAGAGGTCCGCATTCAAGGGCGTTCTTGCGCCGGCCGGCAGCACGCCGATCACGGTATACGGTGCACCCTTCAGCTCGATGGCTTGCCCAATGAGATGAGGGTCGGCATGAAACGCGGTGCGCCACAGGTCATAGGAAAGGACAACGGCCTGTGGGCCATGTGGGCGATCCTCGTTCTCAGTGAAAGCCCTGCCAATGCCTGGCCGAATACCGAGGACATCAAAATAGTGAGCGGAGACGCGTGCCTCGTGAACGTACTGGACGCTCCGCCCGGCCTGCAAATTCGCCCCGGATGAAATGTTGCTTAGAACTGCGCCGATGACTGACGGAACATTGTCGCGCATCAGCTCCCACTGCTCCCCGTCGATGTCGCTCAGGCCGTTAAATGGCCGGGAACCCTCGATGTGCCAGAAGATGGTGCCGAGACGCTGCGGTTCAGGGTAGGGAAGGCTCTTCAGCATGAGAGCATTCACAATCGAAAAGATGGCAGTATTGGCGCCGATCGAGAGAGCCAGTGTGATGATCACCGCGGCGGTGAAGCCCGGGTTGCGCAAAAGTTGACGCCAACCGTAGCGTGCGTCTTGCCGAATCACCTGAAATCGGGTTCCGGCGCGACGATCACGTACCGACTGTTTCACCTGTTCGATTCCTCCAAACTCAGCCAGCGTGGTTCTGCGAGCTTCCGATGCAGAAACGCCACGAGCGATCTTCTCGTCGGTGGCTATCTCAACATACGCCCGAAGTTCGTCATCCAATTGACGCTCAATCCGCGCTTTCCGGAGGAGATTGGCGAGAAGACAACGTATCCGGAGGAAAAATCTCATGGTTCGCCTCTATGTTGCCTTCAACGCATTGGCGATTGCCAAAGCGATCGTTTGCCACTGCTTGGTTTCGATTTCGAGCTGAGCC
>JBATYG010000329.1:0-2756 GCA_049673945.1 Occallatibacter sp. | reverse complement strand
GTTCACGCTCACCCAGTTATCAGGTCCTGCTCATTGCTCGCCGGCGTTCACCGCCGCCACCTACCCGGTCTCGCTTGGCGATATTCCCACAAACGGCACGGCCAGTGCGACGTTTACCGCGCGCATCAATGGCTGCAACCCGAATGATCAGTTCCAAGTGAGCGTGCCGTGGAGCTCGGCGACATACGACACCGGGACCTTCTCAACAACCATTAACTTCAGATAGAACCTCGCTCCACGGCTCTTTACAAAACCAGGCTCATCCCGTCGACGTGCAGCTTGTCGCCGGGGTGGGCCTTTCCTTTAGGACCCCCTGCCACTCGTTTCACTGCCACCGCAGACATTTGTTGCAACGAATAACCGCCCGCCTGCGCGTCGTAGCCTTGAACATGTGGGGATCCCGGCAGGGATTTCAAGGGCTGTAGGACGGGTGGAAAGCGGGTTTCTTGGCTTTCCATACCCCAGCATTTCTATGCTTGTTTGAATCACAAGGTCGTCTACGGACATGAGTCCGAAGTCATACTCCATAGGTCAACTTTAGGTTTCCCCTCGACAATCCTGATTCCGGCTATAACGGAGCCTTTTTGCTTCCATTCTTCTCTTGTGGCGTAGCCGCAACCAATCACGATGAAGTTCCCTTTGTCGACCTTCACCTCGCGCAATTCAAATGAACGCAATCGGGGATATCCAGTGCCGATTGTTTCCCGCATAGCAGAAACAAACTGCTCCTTGCTTAGATCAGGCGCATCTCGATGTCCCAATAAGAGCTCGTTCTTCAGATCGGATGTCTGATCTTGAATATCCCAAAGGTCGGCCCAATCCTGCTTGATCTGATCGCGTACGTACCGCTCAACGACGGGCTTCAGCAAAGACTTCTGTTCAGGCGCCAATGTTGAATACGGGTCACTCGTCGCTCCAAGAAGCCCCAAAGTTATAAGGAGAGCCGCCGGATAGACTAAAGCTTTCATGGCGCCAAATTATAGCGGACCCGGAGTTCCTGGATATGTGCTTGACGCCGTTCACGCTCGTGGCAGATTATTTGTTGCAACGATTAATAGGCTCCAGCGTCTCATCATCAGGTGTTTTCTGGATTCTAGGTCTTTTCTCAATTGTGACCGGCCCCGGCTTTTCTCAGGCGCAACGCGATCTCAGGGCGCCGGGCTCATTGGTACGGAAACGGAACTTCAGCGGCATTTGCCGCAATCGAAAGGAATGAAATCACACATGAAGCCTTTGGCTCTTTTCTCTGGCGTTCTGGCATTGGCGGCCCCGCTCGCCTTCGCCCAAACCTCTACCTGGGCTCCGGACAAGGCGCACAGCGAAGTTGAATTCTCGATTCTGCATATGAGCCTCGCCCGCGTGACTGGACGCCTCGGCAACATCACCGGAACCGTCACCATGGACGAAGCCGATACGGCGAAATCCAGCGTAAATGTGACCATCGACATGAGCACCATCGACACGGGCGTCTCCATGCGCGACAACGACCTCAAGAGCGCCGGCTTCTTTGACGTGGCTCAGTTCCCCACCGCCACGTTTGTGAGCACCAGCGTCGCCAAAACTGCAAACGGCCTCACCGTGAATGGCAACCTGACGCTGCACGGGGTAACCAAGCCGGTGACGCTTGAGGCGGAGGGTCCCGCCGGCCCTGTCCCCGGCATGGATCACAAGCCGCACACCGGCTGGTCTGCGTCCACCACCGTCAGCCGCTCCGCCTTCGGCATCGGCGCCAAATATCCAAATAGCATGGTGGGCGACGATGTAAAGTTGACCATCAACCTGGATATCGCAAAGCAGTAACGATCTCGCGAGCAGCAAAAGCCGCACCGCGCCTGGATCACAGCAATGAGCCCCGGGCGCGGTGCATCGAACTCACAGCGAGGGGCCTCACATATGGCAAGCCTGAAGAATGAGATCGATCAGCAGCTTCCCTTCTCAAGCCTCGAAGAAGAGACCCTGCTGAATCTGATGCGGACGACAGATTGCCTTGAACGTGCCGTGCAGCGCACGACCCGCGAGTGGGGCGTGACCGCCACGCAATACAACGTCCTCAGAATCCTGCGCGGAGCACAACCGCAGGGTCTGACCTGCTCGGCAATCGGCAGCCGCATGATCACGGCCGATCCTGACATCACCCGCCTCCTCGCCCGGCTCAAGATCCTCAAGCTGGTGCGCCAGCAGCGCGACCGGCACGACCGCCGCGTGGTCTGGACGCATATCTCCGAAGCCGGCCTCGATCTGTTGCGCCAGATGGATGCAAAAGTAAAGCGCATGCCCAAAGAGCTGCTGGACCACCTGACGGCGGCTGAGCTCGGCGAACTGACCCGCCTGCTTGAGCTCGCCCGCAAACGCTGCGACGACGGGCAGGCCCCGGCGACATGCGATGGGCATCCGGCCTGCGACGCCGGCGCGGCCTGAAGAGAAACGCCGCCTGCCGCGCGAGCGGGCCGCCACACTCCGGCTCCAAATCTCCGGCTCCAAATAAAAACGGCGCCCGCATTGGGCGCCATTCTGTTTACAGGTCTTGCGCGTTTTCAAGCGCGCGTTTATCGGCTCACGATCTTCTTGGCCACTGTCTCTTCATCTACGTCGGCCTGGATGATCTTGTTGTGCAGGCAATAGAGCGCCAGCTCAAGCCGGTCAGAAACGCCCAGCTTGTCATAAATCTTCCGCAGATAGTTCTTAATGACCTGCTCGGTCGTTCCCAGCTGAAACGCGATCTCCTTGTTCCGCTTGCCCTGCGTAATGCACGTGAT
>JBATYG010000328.1:0-9800 GCA_049673945.1 Occallatibacter sp. | reverse complement strand
GAACTGGCCGTGAAACGCTCATAGTAGCGATGGCGACGGGTGTGTAACGAGGCCCGGCGCAGCGTAGCCGAAGTGCGGGTCACAGAGGCGCTGGCGGTGCTGCGGTGGTGGACCGAGGTGGTGCTTTTTGCGTGGGCGCGATGCGTAGAGCGATGGGCGGTGGAGAGATGCTGGCTGACGGTTTTTGCGCGATGAAGCGTGTGAGGTGTATCCAATGCAGAGGCCCGTCCAGCGTAAATCCCAAGCCCGACCAAAGCCAACGTGCTAGCCAAAACGCAAGACAGTCTCATCCCTGCGAGATTCCTTATCAATGAAATTCTTGCCATGCGCTGCCCCAAGATGGACGGCTGCACTTCGTACTAACCCGGATTCGCAGTCTGTGGTGCGATCGGCAAAGCAATAAACCGGCGAAAGGTCGCCGGGATAACCCAGAAACCGGCCTTAAGGTTGTTCTTTACTTCTACAGTAAATGATCGGCTGATACCGCCAGACCGGAGATTCCAATGGGATTCCGGTCGGGCAGGATATGAACTACTATAGGGCCGATTTTGACTGAGGAACAGCAAATTGTGTGGTGACCGAGGTCATTGGTAATGAGTGACCCATTTTCCAAATACAGCTAAAACTTGCCCCGGCGCATGAATGCCGGCACATCGAGGTCGCCTTCGGCTTCGCCGGCGGCCTCGGCAAACCGCGGCGTGGCGGGACGGGAGGGCTGGTCTTCAGCGGGAGCGGCGGCCCGCGCAACCCCAGAAAAGCCCGAGGCGAAGTCGCGGGGCAGCGGCGTGTAGTCGGGCGTTTCGGCCAGTTCCGCGAAACGCGGGCGGGCAGGAGCGCCGACGAGCTCCCCTTCGTCTTCCTCGGCCTCAGAGCCCTGCATCAAGGAGCCCTGCATCGAGGAGCCAGCGAAAACGGGTTCCTCTGCGCGGGCGGGCTCATCTTCGCTGAGGAAGCGAGGACGGGGCGGAACAACGGGGACGGTGGCTATGGGAGCCGGGTCGCGCATCCAGCTTTCGGTTCCGACCACGGGGACGGAAATGATCGGCGCCTCTTCGACGTTGAGCATGCGCGCGCGGCGCTCGGGCATCTGGTCGCGGAAGCCGGTGGCGATGACGGTGATCTTGACCTCGTCGCCCATGCGCTCGTCCTGCACCGCGCCGAAGATGATGTTGGCGTCTTCGTGGGCGGCGGACTGGATGAGCGTGGAGGCTTCGTTAACCTCGGAGAGCTTGAGGGAACTGGAGCCGGTGATGTTGATGAGGATGCCGCGTGCGCCGTCAATGGCGCCGGCATCGAGCAGAGGCGAAGCCATCGCGGCCTGCGCGGCTTCGATGGCGCGGTTCTCGCCGGCGCGCACCGCGGTGCCCATGACGGCATGGCCCATGCCGGCCCTGGTGGTCTTTACGTCGGCGAAGTCGCGGTTGATGAGGCCGGGGATGGTGATGATATCCGAGATGCCCTGCACGCCCTGCCGAAGCACGTCGTCGGCGATGCGGAAACTCTCGAAGAAGCCAGTGTCTTTGGCGACGGCGAGCAGCTTCTCGTTGGGAATCACGATCATGGTGTCGACGCTTTCAAGCAGCTCCTTGAGCCCGCGCTCGGCCTGCTGCAGGCGGCGCTTGCCCTCGAAAGCAAAGGGGCGCGTGATGACGGCGACGGTGAGGATGCCCATCTCGCTGGCGAGCGAGGCGATGACGGGAGCAGCGCCAGTGCCGGTGCCTCCGCCGAGACCGGCGGTGACGAAGACCATGTCAGCGCCTTCGAGAGCTTCGATGATCTTTTCGGAATCTTCAAGCGCGGCGCGGCGGCCTACGTCGGGATTGGCGCCCGCCCCAAGGCCCGAGGTGAGCCGCACGCCAAGCTGCAGCTTTACAGGAGCATGGGATAGCTTGAGCGCCTGCACGTCGGTGTTGGCGGCGATGAACTCGACGCCCTCGAGGCCAGCCTGGATCATGCGGTTGACGGCGTTGCCGCCGCCGCCACCGACGCCAATGACCTTAATGCGGGCCCCGCGCACGCTCTCGTCATGAAACTGAATGCGCATCTCTCCGGCTTCGTTGTTTGGCTGCTGGTTCATCGCGGCTCAGACCTCCTTTGGCGTCTCAGGTTAACTTCTCTAAAAACTTGCGGCGAATATAGAACGCAATCGGGCGCGCAGACTGTTGTTCTCTGCGGCGCGCGTGACGCGCGTGCGGTGAGCGTACAGCAGCATGCCGATCGGTGTGGCGAAGGCGGGCGTGACAAGCTCACCCGGCATGTTGGAGAGGCGCACCGGCATCCCGATGCGGGCCGGCACGCGAAGCTGACTTTCAGTCACGTCGAGCATGCCAGGCAAGAGCGCGCCGCCACCGGTAAGCACGCAGCCAGCGCCCATCGCATCGATCACGCCGCCCTGGCGCAGGCTCTCGCGCACAAAGTGCATCAGCTCGCAGGCGCGCGGTTCAAGGATCTCGGCGAGGCTGCGCAGGGCGATGCGCTGCGGGTGAGGATTTGCGATCTCGATCTCAGCCTCAACCGGAACTGCCGTCACGACACAGTGGCCGAACTGGCGCTTGAGATCTTCGGCCTGCGCCGAGGGCATCTGCAAGCCGACGGCAAGGTCATTGGTGAAGTGCGCTCCGCCGACCGGAACCGACGCCGTGTGCGCGACTGCGCCCTCAAAGAAAACCACAAGGTCGCTCGAATGCGCGCCGATATCGAGCAGGCAGACGCCGAGTTCGCGCTCATCTGCGGAAAGGGTTGCTTCGGCCGCGGCGATCGATTCAAGCACGGCCTCGGTGACCTCAAGCCCGGCGCGGTTGGCGCAGGTGACGGTGCTTTGCAGCGCACCGCCGGAGCAGGTGGCGATGTGCAGGTCAACCTCGAGACGCGCGCCGACCATGCCGACGGGGTCGAAGATGCCGGGCTGATCGTCGAGTATGAACTGGCGCGGCAGCAGGTGAAGAATTTCGCGATCGGGCGGCCGCTCGACCGCGCGTGCGCGCTCGATAGCAGTGCGGACATCTTCACGCGTGATCTCGCGCATGCGGCTGCCAAGATCGAAGCCTCCGTTGGTATTGAGGCCGCGGATGTGCGGGCCGCCCACGCCGACAACGCACTGGTCAATGTTGACGTGCGCCACCCACTCGGTGCGCTCGTTGGCGGCTTTCACAGCTTTGGCGGCCGGCCCGAGATCAGAGATGAGCCCCTTGCGCATGCCGGCGGATTCGACGATGCCGTGACCGCGATAGCGCAGAGCGCCCTCGTTGAGATCGGCAGCCAGAACGCGAGTGGCGGCGCTGCCCACATCGAGTACGACGATCAGGTTGTCCTGGCTCTCGCTCATCGTTCGCTGCTCACCGCCCCTGCCCGGTGGGGGCATGGGATTTGGCCGAGGGTTTAGGCTTCTTGTGATTGAGCGCGGCGCGTTTCGCCTCCGCGCGCTTCGTCTCTTTCAGCTTTGCGGCACGCGCCTTCGCGGCTGCAGTCGTGCTGTGTGCCGCGGGCTTTGCCGCGGAGACGTGCTTCGGGGCTGCGGTGGATTGCGCCGCGCTGGATTTCGTGCTGGACTTCACCGAGGTCAATTTTGCGGGGCTGGCTTTCGCCACTTCAGCGTGCACAGCAGCGGAGGGCTTGGCAGCTGCCGGCTTGGCCGCGGCCGGCTTGCCGGTATCGCTCTTGAGCGATGCAGTCTGCTCGGCGGCGGCGCCGCGCTGCATCTGGAGAACGACCTGCTGGTCATAGCGCAGATCGACGGCGGCGAGCCTGGGATACTGCTGGCGCCACTCGGCGATGTGATTTTTGTAGCGTTGATAGCGCTCGAGGAAATGATCTTCGCCGAAGTGAGCGAGAATGTCGGTTCCCTGCTCGGGCATGAGCACGCGGGCATCCTCCGGATCGGTGAGGTCGATCTCGGAGAGCTGATCGGAGAGATGCTGGCCGCCGGCGTCGAGTTCGCCGATTAGGCGCTGGTAAAGCGCGATGCGCGCCTTGCGCGAAGGCAACGGGTCGGCACCGTCAATGCCGGTGAGCACAGGGAAGGAGTAGTGGTGCTGCGCCATCATTGCGGCGGGCATGGTGAGCAGGACGCCATTGGCATCGACGAGGCCGATCTGCTGGCCATGGCGGACGAAAGCGACCGGCTTGCGCTCGACCAGAGAGACGCGAATCTGATCGGGCAGGAAGCGCATGACGGTGGCGTGCTCAACCCAGGGAATCTGCTCAAGCTGTTTGCGGCGCTCGGCAAGCGGGACGAAGAAGATGTTGCGGCCGATGTCCTCGCCGAAGACCGGCAGCATGTCGGCACGGCTTACCTGGCCGAGGCCGGTGGCCTGAATGTCGCTGGTGCCGGTGATGCGGAAGCGCGCATCGTGCTCGAAGAACCCGCGGCAGACATTGAGCGCGTAGGCCGTGGCGGAAACAACGACGAGCGCGGCAAAGGCGAGAAGGGCGCGTCCCCAGGTGCTGGTGGGGCGCCACCAGGGGCGGGTGGGCGCGGCGAAACGCTTGCGCGGCGGCGCGAAGTTGTCGTCATCAGCATCCTCTGTGGCAAAAGGCATGCCGGGCAGACCGCGGCCGGAAGCGGGCGCAGTCTGCTGCACGCGGCGGAAGCGGGACTCCACCGGCGCATCATCTTCCCAGACAAGGGACCGAGTTCGGTTGCTACCTTGAGTTGCCACGCTTGAAATTGGGTTGCTAGATTCGCCAGGCTCAACTATAGCCCGCAGTTCCACGGCTTTTTTCCGCACGTGCATGAAGGGGAACCCGCTGCGTTACGGGCTGATTTTGGCCCGTGAATTAAGCTACCCGGATGAGAGATTTACAGCTTCTGCGCGCGGCTGCGCTGCTGGCAATTTTTGCGTTTGCACTTCCCTCCCCTGGTCAAACGCCGGCCTACCGCTACTACCGCGTAGGCAACCCGGCCGATGCGGCAGGCGCGCCGAAGCCGGGCTTCGCGCTGATGGGTGGCGGCACGGATCTCGATGAGGCCTTTGGCTGGCTGTGTGCTCACGCGGGCGGAGGTGACCTGGTGGTGCTGCGCGCGACCGACCACGACGACTACAACGCGTACATCCAGAAGCTGTGCAAGGTGAATTCGGTAGCGACGATCGTGCTGCCGAGCCGCGCGGCGGCGAACGACCCGTTTGTGGCGAAGACGATTCGCGAGGCAAGCGCCATTTTCATCTCCGGCGGCGATCAGGCGAATTACATCAACTACTGGATGGGGACGCCGGTCGAAGTAGCGGTAAACGAGGCAATCGCACGCGGAGTGCCGATTGGCGGCACCAGCGCGGGGTTGGCAGTGCTGGGCGAATACGCCTACTCCGCGCAAGGCGACAAGCCCGACGATCCGAACCTCGATGGAAAGACGGCGATGGGCGATCCGTTTGGACGGCAGATCACCGTGGTGCATGGATTTCTCGATATCCCGATTCTGAACGGCGTGATCACGGACACACATTTTGCCACGCGCAATCGCATGGGCAGGCTGCTGGTGTTTCTGGCTCGGCTCAATGCTGACGGAAGGATCGTGCGCGGGATTGGCGTGGAGCAGCGCGTGGCGGTGCTGCTGGAGCCCGATGGCGAGGCGCGGGTGGTGGGCCACGGTAGCGCCTATTTTGTGACGCTCAAACAGCCGGCAGAGGTTCTGGCAGCAGGAAAGCCGATGACGCTGCACAACGTCGAAGCGCTCAAGGTCAAGCCCGGCCACGTTTTCAACGTGAAGACGTGGCGAGGCGAGGCGGCACAGTACACGCTGAACGTTGATGCCGGCGCACTGACTTCAACACAGGCAGGCGGCTCAGTTTACTGAACTCGCCGCTCAGGACCACTCAAGCGTGTGGACAGAGTCCGCGGGCAGGTCGACTTCGAGTGCGTTTGCGCCGAGAACGAGTTGCACGCGCCGCTGCGGACCCTTGTTGGCGATCACGACAACGTAGCCGCCATCGGGATTGCGGAAGCCGGCGTATGAGACCGGACCTGCCGCGCCATCTGCGCCGAGACCATTGGTGGCGAAGACCCGTGCGCCGCGCTTGACGTGGCGCGAGTAGTGCGCGAAGGCCCAGTACTGTCCGCTGCGCGTGATCTTGTTGGTGCCGCTGTGCAATGTGATCACACCGCCGCAGGAGAAGGGGCCCACATTGGGCTTTCCGTGCTCGTCGAGAACGAGATTCCAGGCGGTAATGGAGCGGGCCCAGTTGTTGACGATGCCGTTGTAGCTATCGGCCCACGTTGTGTAATCGGTCTCGTAGTCGGGCTGGTTGATGTCCGGGCCACCCTCGGTCCAGTAAGCATTCTTCTGCGGGAAGGCCTCGTGGACGCGGCTCATCGCGGTGGGCTCGCCAACGTAGCCGTGCCAGGCGATGCCGTCGATGTACTGGTAGGCCTCAGTGTTGCTGAGCTCGCCGATGGCGCGGCCCCAGAGATTGTAGTTGTGATCGAGCACCCAGATTTTCGTGGGGCTGCCGGCCTGGCGCAGCGTAGGGCCGAGATGCTTGCCGACAAATTCAATCTCGGCTTCCTGCGCCCACACGCAGGCGGACATGTGGCCTTCCTGTTCGGCATCGACTTCGTTCTGCACCGTGACCGCGTCGACGGCGACGCCCTCGGCCTTGTAGCCGTCGAGAAACATAGTGAAGTATTTCGCGTAAGCAGAGAGATTCGTCTTGCGCATCACGCCGCCGAGCATGGACTTGTTGGGCTTCATCCACGCGGGAGGACTCCACGGCGAGGAAAAGAGAAAGAGATCGGGATTGGCCTTGCGCGCCTCGCGCAGCATGGGCAGGATATAGGCCTTGTCGTGATCGATCGAGAAGTGCTTCATCTCGGGATCGGGCTCGGTGCTTTCGTTGAAGCTATAGACGGAGAGCGAATAGTCGCTGGATCCGATGGCGGTGCGGCAGACGTTGAAGGCCATTTCATCCGGCGAGAAGAAATCGTGCATGATGGGCGCGCGCTCGGCGTCACTGAGCCGGCTGAGCAGGTAGCACGAGGAATCGGTCATGGCGGCGCCAAAGCCGAGCATCTGCTGCCGGGTGGTTGCAGGATCGAGCATGATGGCGTCCGCTTCGATCTGTCCCGCGGCGGGCTTCCAGGCGAGAGCCTCGCCGGCGGTGTGGCGGCGGTCGCGGTATGTGCTCCAGAGTTTCACCGCTCCCGACGCGCTTTCCTCGGCCCATGCCGGCATGCGGCTTGCGAGTGCGGCT
The DNA here is from genome assembly GCA_049673945.1 of Occallatibacter sp. Classification (GTDB taxonomy): domain Bacteria; phylum Acidobacteriota; class Terriglobia; order Terriglobales; family Acidobacteriaceae; genus Telmatobacter. Next base: position 2,616 of record JBATYG010000328.1, on the reverse strand, counting down.
GCTGCGGCTGTGCCGGAAGCCGCCTTCAAAAATCCCCTGCGAGAACTTTGCACCACGCGTGCTCCTTCGACCAGAAAATGTAAGTAATTGACGGCGGCATCATAACAGGCGCGTCATCAGAGGGTAAACCGGCTCGCGCGATAGCACGCGAGCGAAGAGAGTGCGTATGGGATCAGACGCGGGGTTACTGCTTGTCAAGCGCCGCGAGAATCTGCGGGCCAAGCTGGCTGACGCTGCCGGCGCCCAGCGTCAGGATGAGGTCGCCTTCGCGCGCGGGGGCAGTGACAGCGGCGATCGCTTCGGCGAAGTCCGGCGCGAATTGAACGCGAGGCGCCTTGATGCGCTCGGCAAGCAGCTCGGCGGTGATGCCGGGCAGCGGCTCTTCACTGGCGGCATAGATGGGCAGCACGACGACAGTATCCGCATCGGGAAAGGCGGCGCCAAACTCATCGAGCAGATCGCGGGTGCGCGTGTAGCGGTGTGGCTGAAAGATGACGTGAATGCGGCCCTGGGAAAATTCGCGGGCAGCGGAAAGGGTGGCGCGAATCTCGGTGGGGTGATGGCCGTAGTCGTCCACAACGGTGATACCGCGGACCTGGCCGCGGCGCTGGAAGCGGCGATCGACGCCGCGAAATGCGTTGAGCCCTCGGGCGATCTGGTCCTGCGAGACCTGCAGCTGATCGGCAACGGCAACCGCGGCGGTGGCATTGAGCACGTTGTGGCGGCCGGGTACGTGGAGCGCGAAGGGCCCGCGCGGACCCTTGGCGGTTGAGACAAGAAAGCGCGAGAAACACTCTGGAGACGGATCGAGAAACTCGAGCCGGTAGTCGGCTTCAGGCGCGAGACCGTAAGTGAAGACGCGACGGTGCACCCTGGGCAGGACAGCCGCAAGCTGCGGATTATCGAGGCAGGCGGTGACCGAACCGTAGAAGGGCACCTTGTCCATGAAAGTGAGGAAGGCCTGCTCGACATCGGTCATGTCGCTGTAGCAATCCATGTGCTCGCGATCGAGGTTGGTGACGATAGCGAGGATAGGCGAGAGCTTCAGGAAGGAGCGGTCGCTCTCATCGGCTTCGGCAACGAGAAAGTGGCTGGCGCCGAGTCTGGCGTTGGAGTCGAGCGCGTCGACGCGGCCGCCAACAACAACCGTGGGATCGAGGCCGCCGGCGGCAAGCACGGACGCAACCATGGAGGTGGTAGTGGTCTTGCCGTGCATGCCGGCGATGGCAATGCCGTATTTGAGACGCATCAGCTCGGCAAGCATCTCGGCGCGCTGAATGACCTGGACCTTATGCGCGCGCGCTGCAACCACTTCAGGATTGGCGGGCGAGACGGCGGAGCTGGTGACGACGACGGTTGCGCCCTCGATGTAGGCGGCGTTGTGGCCCTCATAGATGGTGGCGCCGAGAGCGGCGAGGCGGTCGGTGACGGGACTGCGGCGCAGGTCGGAACCGGAGACTTTCATGCCGAGGCTGAGCAGGATTTCGGCGATGCCGCTCATGCCGATTCCACCGATGCCGATGAAGTGCGCGTGCTGAGAAATAGCAAACATGAAGAGGACGAAGGTTCAGGGTACCATCCGGTGCCGGGGCGCGTTTTGAAGGCGGAATCTGACACCGCGACGACGCTGAAGTTGCGCGCATTTATTTTCCGTTCCCCTTCGCAACCTTTGGCGGAGCTTGTGTTTGCACCATACATAACCGGGGCCGAGGGGCGGCAGGAACAAACCCAAAGCAGCAATCCGGAACGGGCTACGGGAAAGTAGCTGGTTGGAACGGAGGAAATTATGGTCAGCATGAAAAAGTGGGTGCTTGGTGCAGCGGTGTTGGCCGGCGCGTTGAGCCTGGGAGCAAATAAGGCGCAGGCAGCAGAGTTCGGAGTCTACGTGGGCGGACCGGTTGCCGTTGTTCCTCCCTGCCCTGGTGACGGCTACGCGTGGGTGAATGGTTACTGGGCGGGCCGCCGCTGGTTCCCCGGCCGCTGGAACTTTGTGGGCGTGCGGCGATCGGCGCCGGTGATGGGCTATCGGAACTATCACCGCGGCTTCGTTCCGCGCTACGCGCCCTACCGGAGGTAAACGCGCCGAAGACGCGCTTCGGCAAAGAGAGCGGCTTCTCCCTTCGGGAGGGGCCGCCTTTTATTAGGGTTATGCGAGAGCGCAGAAAAGCTGGACTTTCTGCCACGGAGTGCGCAACTAAATTGCGAAAATGCTGTTAGAGAGAGTAGCCGGTTTGCGAGACCAAAACCCGGCTGGCAGTGCTGATGATTCCGGGCCCTGGGCGAGTCGGACGGATGGCACTTGGGAGGGAAGTTATGAAGAGTGTGCGGCTGGTTTTAATGGCAACGCTGCTTGCTCTGCCTTTTGCGGCAAGCGCAAAGGCAAATGCGCAGGTGTCCGTGGGAATCGGCGTCGGTCCGGCGGTTGTGGCGTCTCCGGGGTTCTACGGTCCCCCGAGTTGCGGCTGGGGCTATTACCCGTTTTACCCCTATGCTTGCGCTCCGTACGGTTACTACGGATCGAGCTGGTTCGTGGGCGGCGTGTTTATCGGAGCCGGCCCCTGGTATCACTGGGGCTGGTATGGACACCCGGGATGGGGCTATCGCGGGTACGGGCGC
>JBATYG010000327.1:0-17685 GCA_049673945.1 Occallatibacter sp. | reverse complement strand
TAAGGCTGCTCGCGTTCTATATCAGCCATTCGGCGAAGGGAATGAGCGCAAATCAGCGGCGGAACCTCGAGAAGGCAAAACAACTTCTCTCAGAGCGCATGATTCACGACCAGCGAGAGCGCCAGCGCCTGCGGCAGCCTGCCTGACCCTACTTCCCTCTCTCGCTCCCCCGGCGGGCCGGCTTCTCATTCAAAGCATTGATCATCGCCTCGGTGAGCCGCTGCTTTGAGCTGGCCATCGTCTGCCATGGATCGCGCCGCAGGCGTGTCTTCCACGCGGCAAATCCAGAGAGATAAAAGAGCGGCCGATCAGAGCCTTCGAGCTCCTTCCAATCGAGGGTGATTGCGACTGGTGCGCCCGCTCGCGCACGCGGTGAAAAAGGCGCGATTGCGGTTGATTCGCGATCGTTGCGCAGGTAATCAAGATAAATGCGATTGGTGCGTTCGGCCTTGGTCATCTTCGTGATGTAGAGCCTGGGGTTGTTCCGCTCCATCTGCACGACCACATCATAGGCGAATTGCTTGATGATGTTCCAAGCATGCTCGGGCGCGATAGGAACGACAACGTGCAGTCCTTTGCCCCCTGTGCTCTTGAGAAAACTAACCAGCTTTAACAGTTGCAGCCTATCGCGCAGCTCAGCCGCGGCATTCGCAAGCGTCTTCCATGGGATTCTGCTGTCGGGGTCGAGATCGAAGATGATACGGTCGGGAGTGTCAAGTGAATCGTTCTTTGAACCCCAGGGGTGAATCTCAAGTACGCCGAGTTGCGCAAGGCCAAGCAAGCCCCCTGGAGTGTTCAACGTGAGAAATTCTTCCGTCTTCCTCGTCTTCCTGTTTGGCACTGGAACGCTGTTGACGCCGGGCGGCAGGCCGCCCATCCCAATGTGTTTTTGGAAAAAGCAAGGCTTGCCGATGCCGCCCGGGCACCGAACGATGCTCAGGGGACGATCGGCAACATGCGGCAGCATATGCTCCGCAACGGCGAGATAGTATTCGGCCAACTCCTGCTTGGTGAGGCCGCTCTCCGGATCGAGGATCTTGCCTGGATGCGTGATGGGCAGCTGCGTGGGTTTGGCTGCGCGCGATCGATCGAGCTTTGAGGCCGCCGGCGCCTTCTGCTGCGTGATTCGGCCGGTCTCGAGACTCTCCGGCGAAGCAGCGCGCTCCCTCACCACTTCCTGTGCGGGCTTGTCTTCGCGTAACCCCTTAAATGCCGCTTGCCGCACAAGATTGTCGGCGGTCCAGTTGGCAAAGGCGATTTGCGCAACAAGCTGAGGCTTGACCCAATGCGCATCGCGCGCGGCCTCTCGCGGCACTTCGGCAAAAGGCGAGGTTTTCTGCACGAGCGCGTCAAGGCGCGAGCGCAGCATGCGGTGGGTTTGCGCGGTGAACCCAGTGCCAGATCGGCCCGCGTAGCGCAGTTTGCCGTCTTCGTAGTAACCCAGCAGCAGGGCACCTATGCCCATGCCGCCCTTCGCCGGTGGCGTGAAGCCGCCGATAACAAGCTCCTGCTCCTGCGTGCATTTGATCTTGAGCCACATGTTGGCGCGCCCCGGGCTGTAAGCTGCAGACGCAATCTTGGAGACGATCCCTTCTGCCCCCAGCTTGCACGCCTGCGCAAAGACAGCCTCGCCTGGAGCTTCAATGTGTTCGCTGAAGCGAAGAAACGACTCAGAGCAGGAGCGGGCGAGCAGATCGGCGAGGAGAGATTTTCTCTCAAGGAGAGATAGCGCGCGCAGATTATGCCCGTCAAGGTGAAGCAAGTCGAAAGCGAAGTAGATGAGTTGCGCCTTCCTGCCTTCCTGAAAGGCAGCCTGCAACTCTGCAAAGCTCGTCTTGCCTGCTTCGTCGAGCACCACCACTTCACCGTCGATGATGGCCTCGTCTACGTCAAGCTGAGCAGCCGCGTTTGCAAGCTCTCGCATGCGTGCGGTCCAGTCCAGCCCCTTGCGTGTATAGAGCGTCGCCGAGCGACGGCGGCTTGAACCGCTTCCCCTGGTGCGGATGTGGATCTGAATCCTGTATCCGTCGAGCTTGAGCTCGTGAACCCACTCACTGCCAGCTGGAGGAGCCGTTGCCTGCTGGGCGAGCTGCGGCGTGACAAAGCCGGGGAACGTTTCCTCTGGCGCGGATTCCAGCAGTTTCTCAAGGCGCGCGCTCCGTTTCTTCGGCCGCTTCCCTGCGGCTTTTGCAGGCTTCGCAGGTGCCGCGTTCTGGTCCGGCTCTTCGGGCGACCGCAAGCCCTTGCGCGAATCCCAGACGTGATCCTGATTTTCAGCGATTTCTTCGATCGTGCGGCCTGTGATGGCACTATCCGGAGCCACTTCAGCAATGGCCGGCGCCTCCTCAGGCTGCGCGTACTCGTCGCGTTCCTTGATCAGCAACCAATTGTTCTTATCGGATCGGTCCCTGGCGGGGTTGCGCTTCATGCGAATGAGCGCCCACTTCCCTTTCAGCTTGGTACCGTGCAGCTCGAATTTGAGATTGCCTTCGGTAAGGCCTCGCTGCGCGTCCTCAACCGGCGTCCAAGTGCCGTAATCCCACACCATCACGGTTCCACCGCCATATTGACCCTTGGGAATCGTGCCCTCGAAGCCACCGTATTCCATGGGATGATCTTCGACTTCGACGGCAAGCCGCTTGTCGCCGGTAAAGTAGCTGGGGCCTTTTGCAACGGCCCAGCTCTTGAGAACGCCCTGCCAGCCAAGGCGGAAGTCGTAGTGCAACTGCCGCGCCGCATGCTTTTGAACAACGAAGAGCTGGCCTTTCGCCGTGGCCGCGCCGGCTCTCCCTTTGGAGGCGCCGCCGGGCGGTTCAGAGGTGAGGTCAAAGTCGCGCATGGAGCGGTAGCGCTCCAGCTGGCGGTCGACTGCCTTTGCAGATCGTGATTTCGATGCAGTTCGTGCGGGCATCAGGCAGCCTTGTGCTTACGCTTGCTCGATTTAACCAGGACAGGACCCTTTCCAGGTCTAGGAAGACCTGCGGTGCGTTTGCGGCCTGCCGGGCGGCGTCGCGTCTGAGTGACACTTTGCCGCAGAGCCTCCATCAGGTCAACCACTTTTTCGCGCGCAGGCTCTTCTCGGTCGATCGGAATCGGCTTGTGCTTCTGCTTCGCCGCGAGAAGTCTGCGCAGCGCCACTTCATAGTCATCCTTGAAATCATCCAGCTTTAGCGGATGAGAATAAGCCCGGATCAACTCACTTGCCATTGCCAACTGCTTCCTGTCGATTTCCAGCCTCGGAATCTTCGAGAGGTATTCGGCGCCATCGCGCAGTTCCTCAGCATAGCGCAGCGTGTAGCCCATCAGTCCGCGATCAGACTCATCGCCCGACGCCGCGATGGCAATAAGGTGCTCTCTGCCGGCGAATGCAACCTCCCCGAGCGCCGCCTTGCCGCTTTCCTGCATCGCCTTGCGGACAACAGTGAAAGCATCCACTGACTCTCTGGGTTGAGGAACAACAAAGTAGGGCCGCTCAAAGAGGGACAGAGGGATAGAGTCGAGATCGACAAACTGGTGGATATCGATGACATCCTTGCTCTCGATACGCAGCTTTTCAATCTCGCCCGGCTCGATATGCAGATACTTCCCTTTCCTATACTCGTATGCCTTGACGATTTCGGTATTGTCGACAGGGCGGTTTTGCCCGATGACGTTCAGGTGATGAATCCGTTCTCCGCTCTCGCGATCGACCTCATGAAAATGGATCGCCGCCTGGGGATTAACGGCCGGATAGAGTTGAATTCCAAATTGCACGAGTGACATTCTTAACTGACCAGACCAGTAGGGGCGAGCCATTTCCAGAGTTCTCCTGGGTAATATAGGCGGAATCGCATTTCCTCTCGTAGACATTTCGCGATTGGCTTTCAATTAAGATGCGGCGGATGAGCGGCAAGTTTTCCCTGCCCTGGCGGCCATCTTGCTCTCAGACTGGCGATTGCTCCATGGGGGCGACAGTCAGGCCTGCTACAGCAATCTACATTCTGCATGATTCGCAAACTCAAATCCGGGCAATTTCGCTTGTATTCGCGCAAGAAAGCAGCGTCAACCGGCAAGCGCCGCAACCTTGGCACGTTCTCGACATTGGAACAGGCCAAGCAACACGAACGGGAAGTCCAGTACTTTAAAAGACACTGACTCTGGCCCAAGGAGCATCGATTGGTGCCGTCCATGACGAGTGCAAAGGGAAGGAAAATTCAAGAACGGGAGTAACACGGAAGAAAACATCTGCTAGTGGAAGTCATGCGACCGGACTTCCATCGCCAGATCGGAAAGCATTTCCAGACGTGTCGCCTTGACATGAATCACGCCATCCTGGTTCTGCAAAAGCCCCTCGACGAGGATGAATTTGCTGCGAGTCACAACTATGCGATTTTTCTCGTACATGTCTGGCGTGACGATCACGTTCGCAATGCCGGTCTCATCCTCCATCGAAATAAAGATAAAGCCATGCGCGGTTCCCGGCCTCTGCCGGGCGATTACACATCCAGCTGCCCTGACAAAGCGGCCGTGTGAACGGTGCTTCAACTCATTTGCTGAGAGAACATCTTCACGCCGCAGTTGCTCTCTGCGATATGCCATCGGGTGCTTGCCCACAGTCAGACCTGTCCCCGCGTAGTCTGCCATCAGACGCTCTTCCGTTGTCATCTGGTGTAACGGAGCAAACGAAGAGTCTTCGCGAAGCAGCTCGCTTGATTGAGTAAAGAGGGGACCCTCAAGCTTGCCCGCACGCTCGGTCTGCCACAGCGCATCCCGACGATGCGCAACTCCATCGAGACTGTTCAGTGCGCCGATACCGGCGAGCAGCGCGAGTTCGTTCCGATTGAGCGACGAGACACGTGCGACCAGATCCTCTATCGACGAGAACAGACCTGCGGTTCTCCTCGCATGGATGATGGATTCTCCAGGCTGTTGCCGCAGTCCTTTCGCATACCCAAGCCCCAGGCGTAATGAAAGCTCGCCGCTTCCGTCGTGCTCAATCGTGCATTTCCAATCAGACATCTGGATGTCGATTGGACGTACGCGTAATCCATGCCGCTGTGCATCCTTGACCAGCACGGCAGGCATGTAGAAACCCATCGGCTGGTTGTTCAGAATCGCGCAGGTGAATGCAGCCAGATATTTCACTTTGAAATATGCAGATGCATATGCGATTAGAGCAAAACTGGCGGCATGGCTCTCTGGAAAGCCATAGAGGGCAAACGAGCTGATGTTTTCGATGATGGTGTCCTGTGTCTTTGCGTCCAGGCCATTTGTCGTCATGCCGCTGCGCAACCGGCCTTCGAGGTTTCTCATGCGCTCCCACGATCGGCGCATCCCAACCGCACGGCGCAGTTCCTCCGCCTCAGCACCGCTGAAGTTGGCGACGACCATCGCCATCCGAAGCAGTTGCTCCTGAAACAGGGGCACGCCAAGCGTTCGTTGCAGCGCAGGCTCAAGCAATGGGTGAGGATAGGACACCGGCTCTTTTTTCTGACGACGCCGCATATAGGGATGCATCATCTTGCCGACGATTGGGCCTGGCCGAATAATGGCTACCTGCACCACCACGTCATAGAACTTCTCAGGGTAATTGCGCGGCAACGAGGCCATCTGTGCGCGACTTTCCACCTGGAACATGCCCACGGTATCGGCCCGCTGCAGGGTCTTATAGACCTCATCATCTTCGGGGATCTGCGCCAGGTCGACTGGCTCGCCATAGTGCGTTGGAATCAGCTCCAGGCAATCCTTGAGCACGGCCATCATGCCGAGGCCGAGCAGGTCAACCTTGATGATGCCCAGGTCGGCACAATCTTCCTTGTCCCACTGGATGACCGTTCGGCCCGGCATCGAAGCGCGCTCCAGCGGCACTACGTGATTAAGCTGGCCCTGACAGATCACCATGCCGCCAGAGTGCTGGCCGAGATGGCGCGGCAAATCCTGGATCCGCACGCAGAGCTCCAGGTACTTCGCAATGCGCGGGTGCTTCAGGTCAAATCCCGCGTTCTGGAATGAGTGCGCCATGGTATCCGTGGGCCCCTTCCATTCGAAGTTGGCGACCAGCGCGGAAAGACGCTGCAGAGATTGCGGGTCGAACCCCAACGCTTTGCCAACTTCACGCGCCGCCGATTTGCCGCGGTAAGTAATGACATTGGCCGTCATCGCCGCGCCTAACTCACCGTACTTCTGGTAGACATACTGGATAGCCTGCTCCCGCTTCTCCTCCGACGGCAAATCGAGGTCAATGTCCGGCCACTCTCCACGGTTTTCCGAGAGAAAGCGCTCAAACAACAGCTCCATTCCAACCGGATCAATCGCTGTAATTTCGAGCGCATAGCAGACGGCAGAGTTCGCCGCGCTGCCACGCCCCTGAATCAGGATGCCGTTCCGTTTGCAGAACTGCACGATATCCCACACGATCAGAAAGTATCCGGCAAAGCCAAGCTTCGCAATCAACGTGAGCTCGTGCGCCACCTGTTTCTTCGCACGCTCCAGCAGATCGGCATTTCGCTTTGGTCCGTAGCGACGAATCACTCCTTCTTCCACGCGCTTGCAAAGAAAGCTGTCCATCGTCTCGCCTTCCGGAACCGGGTATCGTGGAAATTCATATCCAAGATCGCCGAGCTGAAACTCCAGGCGTGAGGATAGCTCCAGCGTATTCTCGACTGCTCCGGTCACATCACGGAACAACTTCGCCATTCTGTCGGCCGCACGCAGATGCCGCTGGCTGTTCCCTGACAACAGGCGCCCAGCGCGATCGAGTTCCGTGTGATTGCGAATGGCGGTAAAAAGATCCAGGACCTCTTTGTCATATCGGGTTGCATAGCGCACGCCATTCGTTGCTATGACCGGCAGCTGCAATGACCGCGCAATGCGGATTGCGGCCTGGTTGCGCGCTTCTTCTTCGCGCTCGCGATGGCGCTGCAACTCGACGAATACATTCTTCGGACCAAAGATGCGAACCAGACGTTCGACAGCCTCTCTGCCCGTCTCTTCACCACCGCGCATAAGTGCGGCAGCCAGCGGTCCTTCGTCCCCTCCTGTCAGGCAGACGAGGCCCGAGGCAAATTCTTCCAAGTCAGCGAACCTGGCCGAGCCTTCCTGCTTGCTGGTCTCACGCAGCTTGAAACGTGTAATGAGCTGGCAAAGGTTCTGGTAGCCCTGCCGTGACGCGCAGAGCAAAGGCAGACGCGGTGGCTCGGAGAGATGATTGTGAGGCAGCCATGCCGGCGGGTTCAGGCGCTGGCCAAAACTCGACACCGCAACCTCAGCTCCGACGTGCGCACGAATACCGTTCCCGCTTGCGCTCTTATGAAAACGCGCAGAGCCGTAGAATCCATTCCGGTCCAGCAAGGCCATTGCCGGCATCTCCAGCTCAAAGGCTCTCTGCGCCAACGTCTCGGGGAGCGATCCACCATCGAGAAAAGAGAAAGCACTGGACGCGTGCAGCTCAACATAGCGGTCAGTCATAGAGAGCCATCATTTGCCACTGATCCTGCATGAGGTCACGGATGACGCAACAGGCCAGGAGCATATTATCCTGTGCGCGCGCGATCAGGTCCCATTGTTCCTGGCCCCAGATGGTTTCGTTCCACCACTCACCGCCCATCAGCCAGGGCCCATACGCTCGCTCCACAATGCATTGCTGGTTGCGGAAGAAGAACGATCCGGGACGGCCGTTCTTCAGCACGACCGCAATGGTCTGCGGTGGTCGAAGAAGGCGAAGGCAAACATAGGATTGCGCTGAGATTGATTCGGGCGTTGCTGAGCTTAGTTCGAAGTGCTCCATGTGAAAGCCTTCGGGAGCATGGGTATCGTCAAGCACCGCCTGGCCCACATTGCCTTCACCCACGAGGGCAGCAATGCGCGTCAGTGTCACGTCTAGACACCCCGGTTCAGGAAGCTGAGGTGAGAAGAGGCCGAGTTGCACTCTGCTGGTGTCACCTGGCTCCGCGTGGAGCGCAACCGAGAGAATTGCCGCATTCGGCGGATGAGCTTCGAGGTCAAGATGCAACAGTTTCAGCCAGAGCTGCCTGTCATTGGTCGGCTGCGCAGGCCGGACAGTGCGCGAGTGCGATCCGCCGCCCTCAAGATAAAGCGTGATGATGACAGCAGCCAGCGCGACGATCCGCGCTTTTGCGCGCAGGATAAGTTGCTTCAGCATGACAGAGAGGCCGAAGAGCAGCGATTCGAGATCTTCCAGCGGAAAATCAAGCTCGGCGAGTTCCTCCAGCACGAAAGGAACGTCGATGGGCTGGAAGAGATGGGGCAACTCCCCACGAGCAAGTTGCCGCAGTTGTTTGCCCTCCTGGCTCATGCGGGCAATCAATTCTTTCTCAGGCAACGCAGCCAGCATGCCGAGTGTATGGATACCCCATAATGCAAATATCTCTGCCTGGTTTTCGGTCAGATCCAATACCGTGAGCGAAAGCGAAGAGAGCGCGGCTGCCTCACTTCCCTGCGGTGCCACTTGCACAACAGAACGCGTGAGGCCTCTCGCGAGACAGACAGCGGCATGAAAGTTGCTGCTGACGGTGACATGCGCCGAGATACCCAAAGCACGCACTCTTTGGCGAAGGCTTTTGGCCAGCATCTCGGGTGGGCCAAAGAGATTTGGCGTCCCGACAATATCCAGCACGCAGAAAAACGCAGCGGCATCGCTCGACTCTTCGATGCGCGGCGAAAAAGCGCCGGCGCATTCGAGCAGCGCTGCCCGCGCCGTCTCCTCCATCTGCACCGAACGCGCAAGCACTACCTGGCCGACGAAGGTATCCACTTCCACCCGCGTCATCCCATGCCGAAGGCCCAGCAACCGCGCCTTGGTATTCAATGAACACGCACTTTCGAAGGGCGGTTCGCCCTCCATAACAACGCATGGCCTTTCGTGAAGCTCCGGACGCAAACGCAGCAATGCCTGCGCTGGAAACTCCTTCACATGGAGGCAGAGATAGAGTTCGACTTGCCTGTTCATCGCCGCACCGCCCATGTCGTGTGGTTTTCCCAGCAGGCCGAGTGCGCATTTTGCGGCGGCTTGCGCAGCGAGAGAACGTTGCTCCCCGATTGCATGAAACGCTTCCGCACCACTTCGACTCGCGATTGCATCCCCGTGAAGACGGTTGTTTCTTCGCTGATCTCCTGGGCAGATAAACGCAGTTGCAGCTCTGAGCTGCTCCTGGCGCATGGATATTGTGAGAGGAGAAGAAAGCTCGATTGCGTACGCTCGGCTGCGAGCCGGTAACGATGCCAGGTTGAGAGCTCGATGCGTACTGCATACTCCGGCGCAATACTCCCCATGTCGAGCACAATGGCGCCGAAGCCTCCTGTCTGCAGCAAAAGGTCCGCACTGCGCAGACCCTGTTCGATCGCGTCGTATTGCCTGGCTCTTCTCGGAGAGCGCACAGCCTGCGTGGCAGGCGTCAGGCTTGGCTCGGCGCTCTGCTTCTGAGGCCGAGGCCGGTTCTGCGGTTCTGCGCAGCGCGGCGCGAACAACTCACCAACAGCCTCTGACAGTCCGCGAACCTCTGCGCGGGGATGCGGGCCAAATCCGCCACTGTGAAGTCCTTTCTTAATCGGAGAGGGAGTGAAATACGCTTCCGGTAGAAGAAAGCGCCGGCCCGCTCTTGCCGCGATAACGTGCCCAGCGCCGCAGCGAACCCATAGCAGCTTTTTCAGGTTGATTCCGGCTGCGGCAGCAGATGCCGGATCGAACGCATTCGATACGTCGATCCATGCACATACTTTGCTGGTTTCAGTGATACGAGCCAGAAACGACAGCGCGACAGAGGTTCGTCCGGAACACTTGGCGCCAGTCAGTTCGCTCACAGCGCCCACCGGCAGTCCTCCCTCAAGAAGATCGTCCAGCGGTTCTATGCCGGTTTTAACGACCTGGATAATCATCTTCGGCTGCGGAGTCAGCGCCGAAGGGATCCTTCCGGCAAGGGCGGTCTCAATCTGGAGGCGGATTGTGGAGGCTGCAGGCATCACGGCTTATCTTCGCCTTATATTCGCCTATATCGGCCCTGGCCCGTCAAGTCGCTTCTTGCTTCAAAAACTGTGCAAACCCTTCTAACCTGCAGAATTTACGAAATAAATTTTTGTGAGGACAAGAATGCAAACCATGATTCGCCTGCGGGACGGCGCAGGCAAAAGGCACAATTGTGCTCACGCCTGCTGTCCCGGCCCTGCAGAAAATATGCTTTAGATGATGGAGTTCGCGGAGGCTGTCAGCATCCAGGTTCCGGATCGGTGCCCTCGAGAGGGTTCCGGGTGACCGCTGGACCGAACTACGCAGCTCGATCTCAGTTCACACAAGATCTGTATCGCAACTGCACTCACCTATTATTACGATTCCAAAATTCCACGCTGATCGCGCTCTTATTTTTAGTCGCTGCAAAGCAACTTTCCGCCCTCTCTCACCTTCACAACAGATACAGGAAAGCTCGATCGAGCAGTACTACCCTGCTGCCAGGATGCCAGGATGATCTCTCAATTCTCCGGCTGGCAGGAATCGGCAAATTCTCGCTCACACAACCTCCGCGCAAACCAACCTCACTTGGAGATACTGATGCTCAATCAACTCTTTGAAGACTTCAGCAAAGCGTCGGAGTCCTCGCTGCAAATGCAAAAGGAAATGATGAGATTCTGGACCCAGCAGTGCCTCTCGGCGCCGCAAAGCGCCGGCCTTTCAACAGAAGTGGCTCGAACTCTCGAGAAGCGCTGGATCGAAATTAGCGTCGATATGTTGAACAAACACAAGGAAGCGCTCGAGTCGACGTACGCGTCCGGAATCCAGATGATCGAGCGAAGCTTTCGCCTCTCCGAAGCAAAATCCCCTGAAGAGTACCGCCACATGGTCGAGGATCTCTGGCGTCAGTTAGTCAAGATCTCGATGGATAGATCCGAGACACAATTGCAGGACTTCAAAAAGTGGGCTGAAAAGTCGTTCGAAGTAGCCCAGGAAGTCACAGCTTAATTTGCAATTAAAGCGATATATCGCTTTTTCGTTCGACCCTCTTGCCTGAACCCTGAAGCTAGTCAACGCCAACCCTTCATCCCAGAGAGGACCTCGCTATGCCCTCCGGAGAAGAGTGGACACCCAACCCATTCTCTGCCCTCACAGAGCAATGGTTTGAAGCTTGGCAGCGCGCCAATGCGCTTTGCCAGCAGAATGCGGATGGTGTGGCTCTTTTCTGGGATCCCAGGCTGCGCAGCGTCTGGTTTGCGCACCTGAGTAGCATGCTCGACAACTACATGAGATCGCCGGCGTTCCTCGAGCTGATGCAACACAGCCTCAGAGCGGTGACCGGGCCTGCCACATTCTCTCGCTCTCAACCAGACAGGGGAGGTTCCGATGGCGACAGCACTACCCGTCTCCCGTGAAGTCCTGATTCCGGGTTTCAGCCTGGTCGGGAAAAAGGTATTTGTAACCGGCGGCTCTCGCGGCATTGGCCGGGCTTGCGCCTTGACGCTCGCGGCTGCGGGCGCTGATGTCGCCATAGGTTCAAGCAACACCGGCGCCCATTGCGCCAGGGGCGTTTGCGATGAAATCCGCGATATGGGGCGCAGGGCAGAAGCCTATTCATTTGACATTGGCCTGCAGGGCGAAGTGACCAGAATGTGCGGCCAGGTCAACGATGACTTCGAGGCAATCGACATTCTCGTCAATAACGCTGGAGTCACCCGCGACGGCACCTTCCGCAAGATGGAGCGGTGCGCCTGGGACGAGGTAATCAGCACAGATCTGACGAGTGTTTTCGACGTTACAAAGTGCTTTATCGACGGGATGGCGGCCCGGGGTTGGGGCCGGGTCATTAACATCTCCAGTATCGTCGGGCGGATCGGCAATTTCGGCCAGGCAAACTATGCCGCCGCCAAGGCGGGGCTCATCGGGTTTACCAAGGCCCTGGCTCGGGAATACGCCCGCAAGGGTGTCACGGTGAACGCGATCGCTCCCGGCTTTATTAGAACGCGCATGCTCGACCACGTTCCCGACAAAGCGCTGCAGTCAGTTCTGGATATCACGCCCGTTGGCCGTCTGGGTGACCCGATGGAGATCGGAATGAGCGTGCTCTATCTCGCGTCGCCGGCCGCGGGCTTTGTCACAGGCCATGTCCTCGATGTCAACGGTGGAATGGCGATGTGAAGCGAAAGGTTCGCGCATCGTGAGCTCAGGAGATGTTGGATGGATGTTGACGAAAGGCCTGGGTCAGCAAGAATTGAGAACGGCGCCGAAGCTGGACATAACTATGTCTCGCCGGCTCGCGCAGCGCTCAATCTGTTCGCCGAACAGCAACGGATCTGGTGCCGCATGTTCAGCATTCCGCAGGCTGCGGCTGTTGCTTGCGAGACACGTGTGGGGGCAAGCTCACACGACGTTGTGTTTAAAAAGCGCATGATCAGGCTATTGCGATATCGAAGAGAGACGTCAGCGGCCTATTCCGAACCGGTGCTCTTTTGCTACGCATTAATCAATCGGCCCTACATTCTCGACCTGCAACCGGATAAGAGTGTGATCAGGCGGTATCTTGACCGGGGTTTTGATGTCTACCTGGTCGACTGGGGCGTTCCTTCAGATACCGATCGAACCTTGACGCTGGAGGACTACGTTTGCGGGTTTCTCACGGAGATTGTTCAGTTCATTTTCCGTGAGCACGGTTGCGCAAGGCTTCATCTCCTCGGCTACTGCATGGGAGGAACGATGTCCGCGCTGTTTACAGCGCTTTATCCCGATCAGGTCCAGACCCTCACGCTGCTCGCAGCGCCTCTTGACTTCGGCGGCCGCGAGTCTCTTCTGAGTTGCTGGACCGAGCAGAAGTATTTCGATGTGGATGCCTTGATTGACACCTACGGAAACTGCCCGGCTTGGTTCCTGCAATCCTGCTTTCTGTTTATGAAGCCAATTCAGAATTTCGTTGAGAAGTACATCGCATTCTACGAGCAGATGGATGATCCCCAGATGGTTTCGAATTACTTTGCAATGGAGCGATGGGTTAACGACAACGTCCCGGTCGCCGGGGAGACATTCCGCACTTTCGTCAAAAATCTTTTCCAGGCCAACGAACTCGTGCGCGGCCGATTCCGCATCAATGGCGGATATGCCGATCTCGGCCGCATCGATTGCCCTCTCTTGCTATTGACGGCGACGAAGGATCATCTGGTGCCTCCGCTTTCTACTGAGGGCATTCGACCCCACGTTGGATCGCGGGACATCAAGTCAATGATGATCGATGCCGGACACGTGGGCCTGGTGGTCGGCAGCAAAGCCCAAAAAACATTCTGGCCTGAAGCGACGCGATGGCTGGCCGACCGCTCTACTCTGGCCGACAACCTGGCGTGCCGGTAACGGCGAACGCCACCTGCAACCAGGACCACTGCAATCGAGGAGACACAATGGAGAAAGCAACGGAGCGCGCTAAGGTCGATCGTTCCAAAACCCGGGTCGCAATTGCATGCCAGGGTGGAGGTAGCCACACGGCATTCACTGCGGGGGTGCTGCAGGGCCTCATGGAGTCTCTGCCCGAAGACGTTGACGTGGTTGCTTTGAGCGGGACATCCGGCGGTGCGATCTGCGCGGCGCTTGCGTGGGATGGACTCGTGCGAAATGACCGGAAACTCGCTGCCGAGAAACTGCGGGGCTTCTGGGAGGCAATGGCGGCAATCGACCCGATAGACCGAATTGCCAACGAAGCGCTCATGAGCATCATGGGGTTGCGGGACCTTATGGTGATGCCCGAGGTCAGCCCTTACAATTTGCCCACCTGGGGAGAGGAGCGTTTTCGCGACATCATCAACAAATACTTCGACTTTGAAGAGCTTCGCAAGCTCGCTCGCCGGCCGGATGCTCCGATTCTGCAAATTGGAGCCGTCGAAGTCCTCAGCGGGCACTTCGAGTTGTTCACAGGTGAGGAACTCTGCGCCGAATGCCTGTTGGCTTCGGCAGCTATCCCCGAACTCTTTCGCGCAGTATCGGTTCCCGGCCGTGGAGTCTTCTGGGACGGCCTTTTCTCGCAGAATCCGCCGATCCATGATTTAATTCATCACCGGATCGACGAGCTCTGGCTCGTCCAGATCAACCTGAGCACCTGCCCCCGCGTACCCAGCGAGACTCATGAAATTCTCGACCGGCGCAACGCGCTCTCCGGCAACCTCTCCATGGAGCAGGAAATCGGCTTCATCGAAATGCTCAATCAAGCAATCTCTGAAGGCAGATTCAAGGATCCCGACTTCCGCCCGATTCGCATTTCGCGCATCGTGCTGGATCGCGAGCTCGGCTACCGGTCAAAGCTGGACCGACGTCCCGGCCTGCTGAGCGACCTGAAGCAGTACGGACAGACCAAGTGCCGCATGTTTCTCCATGAGCGCGAAGCAAAGATGAAGGAGCAGAAAACGAGAGCCGCGGCAGCCGCTTAGAAGAGCGGTGGCAAGTTAAACCTTCTTCTCGGAGTAGGGCTATGGGCATTCAAATTACTGGCGTCGGAGCCTACGTGCCGACCAAAACCGTGACCAACCACGACCTGGCCAGGGATGTCGACACCACGCACGAATGGATTGCAAGCAAGACCGGGATCCTGGAGCGCAGGATTTCGGAGCCGGATGAGGCGCCGAGCGACATGGCCTGCAAAGCCGCGCAGCGTTGCCTGACGCACGCGGGCATCGACAAGTCGGCCGTCGACCTCATCGTTGTGGCATGTGCGACTCCGGACCAGTCCCAACCGGCTGTCGCATGCCTCGTTCAGGAAAAGCTCGGCGTCGCTGAAGGAAAATGTCCTGCGTTCGATGTCAATTCGGTCTGTGCTGGTTTTGTCTACGCATTGAATGTGGCCCAGGGCATGATGTTGACCAATCTTAAGCAATTTCGAAATGCGCTCGTCATCGGTGCGGACGCATTTTCGAAGATTCTCAATTGGAACGATCGGAGGACCTGCATCTTCTTCGGCGATGGCGCCGGCGCGGTGCTCTTATCCCAAACCGACGGGAAGGAGAATCGCATCCACTTCCAGCTCGGCAGCGACGGCCGCGGCAGCCGCTACATTCAGGTGCCTGCTGGCGGAACCCGCACGCCAATCAGCGTCAAGGTGCTTGAGGACCGCCTAAACACGTTTGCGATGGATGGCCCGAAGGTCTGGGACTTTGCCATCAATACAGTTCCTCAGGCGATTCGCTCATTGCTTGCTGAGCATGATCTCACCCCGGACGATCTGGACCTGCTGGTATTGCACCAAAGCAATCTGCGCATGATCGAGACCATCATGACCTCGCTTGGGTTATCCATGGAAAGAACGGTCACGACCGTCGAGAAATATGGCAACACCGCGGCTGCCAGCATTCCGGTGACCTTGCAGGCAGCCCAGGAAACCGGCCGCCTCCATCCCGGCTCACGCGTCATGCTCTCTGGATTCGGCGGAGGCCTTTCCTGGGGTTCTGCGCTGATCAATTGGTAGGCGAAAGTGGTAGCGACAGCCAGGCAGCCTTGGGGCTTAGGCTCTTGCCGGCACACGAGAGGAGGATCGTATGAATCGCTGCTTTAAAGCCTTCTTCTTAGGGATCAGTACAGGGGCGTTTGTCGGATTGATCTTCGATCTAAGTCAGCGAAGGTGTTCACAATTGGCCTTCAACGAGGGTTGGATGGTCGGGTATTCCCGCGCACATCGAGAGACGACGGAATCCTGACGCTGCACAGAATCACGCCTTACACTCGGCATCAGCAGGCGCCCGCATCTTGAAGAGCTTATCTATGCAAATGCCAGGGTCTGATAGATTCTTCAGCACTCTTGGAGCACCGGACGAGTTATCACTATTCTGCGGTGGCCCGTTTTATAAGCTGCAAGTGTCGACGCACTTGATCAGAGTTCCTAGGTGGGATCTTCCGCGCCGCATTGCCTGCAGTCTGGTTGTCTGTTGGCTGCCGCTCATCGCCCTCACCGCGCTTCTCCACCGGGAAGAATTGCTCGGGCTCCTTAAGGACTACCTCGTTTATTCGAGAGTAGTAATTGCTATTCCGGTGCTTCTGACGGGGCAGCTTCTGATGGAAGAGCGGTTCCGAGTTGTTGTCAGACACGTGAGGGAAGCTCAACTGCTCAGTAACGAGGGCAAACGCGAACTCGGCAACGTCATCTCCTCACTCAAACGGCTTCGTGATTCCGCTTTTCCCGAATTGATCATTCTGACCCTGGTCGTGGCCGAACTTGCCGTTGTTGGACCGGGCAGGATTTCGTCTGGCCCGGCATGGGCTGTTTCCAGGACCGGAATTGCGGTGCATCCTACTGCGGCAGGCTGGTATTACCTGCTGGCAAGCGTGTCGAGCTACCAATTCCTGCTGGCGCTGAGTTTGTGGAAGTGGCTGGTGTGGTCCTACTTTCTTTACAGGCTCTCGCGCATGGATATGACACTTGTCGCAACCCATGCGGATCTGCACGGTGGGCTGGGATTTCTCGGGCTCGCACCCATCGCCTTCATCCCCACCGCAGTTGCGGTCTCGATTTCGATCGGAGGAACTTGGCGTTACGACATCCTTCACCATGGCACGCATCTAGCCAGCTATACCCTGCCCGCAATCATGCTGGTCGCTCTGATTTTCATGTTTGAGCTTGGCCCTCTTTGCTTCTTTATATCCAAACTGTCGATGCTGCGGCAGAGGGCAATGCTGGAATATGCAGTTCTGTCGCAGACGCACGCAACTCAGTTTCATGACAAGTGGATATCGGGCCGGGCAGACCGGGAGGAAACTCCATTTGTGCTCGGGGTTGCTATGTTGGCTGACCTTGCTACCAGTTACAACAACATCGAAAAAATGCGGCCTTTGCCTGTAGACAAAATCACCCTGATATCGCTGGCACTGGCAGTGCTGATACCTCTCTTCCCTGCCGTGCTTGCTGAGATTCCGCTCACTGTGATTCTGAAGGCGCTCTTTCAAGCGATCCGGTCAGCGCCAATCTAGTTCGGTGTCTACGATCTCGCAGACTCACTTGCCGCGATGAACTCCCGCACCTGCGGATACACCACATCGCGCCAACGCCGCCCGCTGAAAATACCATAGTGCCCGGCCCCGAGCACCGTCAGGTGTCGCTTGCGGTTCGCGGGGATGCCGCTGCACAGATCGTGTGCCGCCTCTGTCTGGCCGCGCCCGGTGATGTCGTCCCGTTCACCTTCAACGGTAAACAGACTGGGACGGGTGATCTCTTCCGGTGCGACCCGCTCGGCGCCAACGCGCCATAGCCCGCGCGCTAACAGGTGTTGCTGAAATACGATGCGAACGGAGTCGAGGTAATACTCACCCGGCATGTCCAGCACCGCGTTGTATTCGTCGTAGAATCGGCGGTGCGAAGCGGCATTTTCAAAATCGCCCTCGGCAAGGTGATGATAATAATCCCAATGCGAAGTCAGGTGGCGCGCAGGGTTCATCCCAACGAACGCCGCGTGCTGCAGAAATCCTGGGTAAACGCGGCGTCCGCGCCCCGGATAGTTCCCCGGCACTTCATGGATCAGGTGGCTCTCAAACCAGCTCAACGGCTTGGTGGCTGCGAAGTGATTGACGCGCGTCGGGGTTCTGCGTGCATCAACCGGGCCGCCCATGATCGTCAAACTGCGCGGTTCCGGCTCGCCGGCAGCAGCCATCAGCGCGACGGCTGCAAGCACGGCCGCCGCCGGCTGGCATACGGAGATTACGTGCAGATGCTCGGCGCCGATGTGGCGGATGAACTCTCGAATATA
>JBATYG010000326.1:0-10188 GCA_049673945.1 Occallatibacter sp. | reverse complement strand
GGAAGCATTCGAATCGCGCGATTTCCGGCGGTACCAGATGGCGCGTGCCGCGGTGATTCTGGGCGCCGAGGCGCAGGCGGTCGCAGTCGCGTGGCAGGTCTATTCCATTAGCCATCGCGCGCTCGATCTCGGCTTCACCGGCCTGGCCCTCTTCCTGCCCGGGCTGCTTTTTCTTCTGCCGGCGGGGCACGTAGCCGACCGCTTCGATCGGCGACTGGTGATCCTCACCTGTTACACGTTGCAAGTGTTCTGCACGATCACGCTCGTCGTATTGGCGCACGGGGCAGTGCACCATGTACTGCCAATCTACGCGGTGTTGTTTCTGATCGGGCTGGGCCGGGCCTTCTCCGGGCCTGCGAGTTCGGCTCTCATTCCGCATCTCGTGCCCGAAAAGCATTTTGTCAACGCGGTCACCTGGGGCGGAGCAATCTTTCAGTTTGCCAACATCAGCGGCCCGGCTCTCGGCGGCCTGCTGTTTACGCTCCCGCTTACCCGGTTCATCCCGGCGCCTCGCTTTGAGGGGCCCGGCATCGTCTATCTCTTCACCTTGTGCACTCTCGTGGTATTTCTCGTGCTCGTCGGCAGTCTGCAGGTTCGACCCGGCCGCATGGAGCATCGCGATCTTTCGCTCCAGGTAGTGCTGGCGGGCTTCAAATACGTGTGGAACATGCAGCTGCTGCTGGGCGCGTTTTCGCTGGATCTCTTCGTGGTGCTGCTGGGCGGGGCCGTCGCTTTGATGCCCATTTTCGCGAACGAGATTCTGCACACCGGCCCGCGCGGTCTTGGAATCCTGAGGGCAGCCCCCGCGCTCGGAGCGTTGAGCATGTCGCTGGTGATGGCGGCATTTCCCATTCGCAGGCACGCCGGCAAGCGTCTTTTCATCTGCGTGGCTATCTTTGGAGCGACGACGGTGATTTTTGGTCTTTCGAGGAATCTGTGGCTCTCATTGGCAGCCCTGGCAATTGGCGGAGCAGCCGACACGATCAGCGTGATCATTCGTGGATCGCTGCTACAACTGGCCACTCCGGTAGAAATGCGCGGCCGCGTGAGCGCGGTGAATGCGCTGTTTATCGGTGCGTCAAATGAGCTTGGCGAGTTTGAGAGCGGCCTGACGGCGCAGTGGTGGGGCGCGGTGCGCGCCACGCTCGTCGGCGGAATCGGCGCGCTCGTCGTTTCGGGCGTCTGGGCCGTATTCTTTCCCGGCTTGCGGGATGCCGATGAGCTGACCTCCGAGGCGCTGCGGCCGCGGCGGTCCGGACCGCAGGAAGCAACGGCGGGACACTAGACCTGCGGAGCATTTGCCTGGGCTTCGTGACGCACATAGGCGGTCATTTCTCTCACCAAAGTTTGCAACCCACTTATCGCAGCGTTGAGTTCATCGAGCGCATCAGCGGGAACTGGTCCGCAGCCGCGCATGTACGAGGGCTTCAGCTCCTCAACTGCGTTGTCGATGAAGGAAAGGTCGGTCAACACGGATCGAGTGACGGGAATCTCCGGCGGCTCGGGCGCGAGATGCTGCCAGGCGAGCACATTGAGCAGTTCGGCTCGCAGGCGCCCGACGTGGCCCTCAATTTGCCGCGCCTGATCGGGCGTGACGTCGACCACATAGTGCGGGAACGGCGACTGCGACGTTTCGGGATGAAGCGCGTGTTCGATCTCGCGCAGGAGGTTGTCAATATAGCTGCACGTCACGGTCAGGCGCCGCCGCTGTGCTTCGTTCAGCTCTCCGGGATATCGTATGCGCATCCTCGCTGAGACGGCATCGGGCATAGACACCTCCGTTGCGATTCAACTGATTTTCAGGGAGGTGACCGGAGATGACTCTCAAGGCAGGTCTCCCTGTCAGGAGTCATCATCTGTCCGCGATAGGAGGGACAGCGGTTTACGCGGAGCCACGAGCGAAGCTTCGCTGCAAGGTGAACTCCTTCACCCCGACGAACGCCTTACTTATAGGCCCCAGCTGACCCGAATGTCAATGTAGCGAGTCCCGGTTCCTCAGCGCTGCAGCAGATCAATCGGCTGCGTGAAGTCCGTCACGCGGATGTGCCGTGCGAGCGAGGGATGCTGACGCTCAACGGCGCGGTACATCTCCCAGGCAACGCGGCGATAGCTGAAGTGGCCGGCGGGCCCTGAGCGCAATTCGCTGATGTACTGGGCTTCGGCGAAGTCCATCTTGAAGAGACACCGGATGCGTGTGGCAAGCGGTAGAAGATACAGCGCGGATTGCGCGCCCTCCGGTGCCGCTCCCGCAGCGATACGTGCGCTGGCTGCGTGCGCCGCCTCGATTGCCACCTGGTAATCCGCGAGGACGCCGGC
Organism: Occallatibacter sp.; assembly: GCA_049673945.1. Taxonomy (GTDB): domain Bacteria; phylum Acidobacteriota; class Terriglobia; order Terriglobales; family Acidobacteriaceae; genus Telmatobacter. The sequence goes on along the minus strand of JBATYG010000326.1, from coordinate 7,872 downwards.
TTCGGCAAGCCCTGCGGCGTCGCCGTCATGCGGCGTCTCGTAGCCATGCAGGGCCGTAAATCCCTGAATGATCTGAACGCAGCGGCGGTGCCGGTGCATGTCGCGGAAGCCGCCAATATCCATAAGCACGTCGAAACGCAGCGCCGCTCCCGCGTGGAAGGCCCTCAGTGTCTCATCGTGCCGGCCGCGACGCCGCAGACCAAGCTCGATGATTTCGTTGGCGCGCGCAGCTTGCAGAGAAGCAACCAGGTCGCGAATCTGCCGATACGGATGATGGCTGGCGGAGTAGAGCAGCGTTGCTGCCAGCTCGACCTCCAGCGTTTCGGTCCGTTCCACCAGATCCACCAGCGGCGCTTCGGCGATGGGCGCGTCCTTCAGCAGCTCCGCCGCGGCCTGCGCCAGCTCCGCCTGCGTCTCTATCAGATAGAGATTGGGCTCGGCGTACTTCACCAGCGTGGGGGCCGTGCGCACTTCACGCGTCAGCAGGCCGGCGGCTTCGTCGGCGAGCGCGGGCTGGGCAGCAACTTTTTCGACAAAGGCCGCTCCCGCTTTTGCGTAGATATTCCATGCCGGGCCGGTAGCTGCTTCGCGAAGCTTCTGGCCAAGATCGCGCACCTCGGCAGCGGGATGCGACAACAGGCGCGAAACCTGCGTTTCAAGCGTGCGGGCATTCACGATCTGCCCTAAAGACGTGTTTGTGGCGAGTGGCAGCAGATACCGCGCAACGTCAAAGGCGCGCGCCTTGAGCGTGCGCTCGTAGGCCTCGGGCTTCATCGCTTCAGGCCGGACGACGCGCCGGCGAAGCGCTTCGAGTACAGATGCGGTGGTGTTCTCGTAAGTGGCGAAGAGATTCTGAATAGTCCTGCTGTAGAGGTCGGCCGAAGCATGGTCGGCGCCAAAATCGGGGAAGAACCAGCCGGATTTCATGAAGTTCTGGTAACGGGTTGAGCGCTCCTGCCCGTCCCAGCGCTGCTCGTCCACCAGCACAATAGCCGCCAGCAGGCTCAGCCGCTCAACCGCGAAGGCGATGTGCGCCAGGTCGGCAATGGAGCGGTGCCCATATTGAAAATAAAACGTGTTCAGAAACTGTTCGGCGCGCTGCGCACTGATCTCGGCGAGCGACTCGCGCATGGACAGCGCGGAACGGGAATATTTGGCCATGGCGTAAGCAAGAACTTCAGGATCAGCGCCATGGACGGCAAAGACTTCGGTCTGGTTACGTGCTCCCGCAGGGAGAGAAAAGGTGCTGGACATTCTGGTTGGCTCGCGAACAGGATACGGCATTGAAGGCGGTCTCCCCGTCGGCAGATCGTCGGGGCCTGTGGAAGCCGGCACCGTCCCGCCGGGGATTTGGTCTTGCAGGGCGATTGGAGCTACACTAAATCGCTGCTGGCGGCGCGTGAGAATCGTGCGACCCGGAAGGAGCGGCACGCGTCCAGAAACCAGACGGGAGCAACCGTTTCATGCGGGAGATTAAGGTGCGTACATCGCAGCGGCCCAGGCCATTGCCTCCCGGCCGCTGGGCGGTGGCCCAGCGATGGAATGATCTTCTGTTTGCACACTGGCGGGCCGCGGCCTCACAGATTGCGCCCCTGCTGCCTGAAGGCCTGCATCTCGATACCTTTGATTCCACGGCGTGGCTTGGCGTGGTGCCCTTCTGGATGGATCGCATCAAGGTCCGCGGGATTCCCTCGATTCCCGGCGCGCGCAGCTTTCCTGAATTGAATCTCCGCACCTATGTGCGCGACACTCGCACCGGGACGCCTGGCGTTTATTTCTTTTCGCTCGACGGCGCCAACCTTCTGGGTGTGATGGTGGCGCGCAGCTTCTATCACATGCCCTATTACTGGGCCAAGATGAAGATCGAGGAGCACTCAGAGCGGGACTTCACCTTCTACAGCCGACGGCGCTTCACCAGTAAGCCGGTCATCTTCAAGGCGCGTTATCGCGGTCTGGGGCCGACTCGCAAACTGGCAGAAAACCGTCCCGGGACGCTCGAGTATTTCCTCACCGAGCGCTATTGCCTCTTTACGCACGATGCCGGGGGAGATATGGTTCGCGCCAACGTGCACCATGTTCCGTGGCCACTTGAAGAGGCTGCCGCAGAGATCGAGCGCAATGACCTGCCTGAATCAATCGGCATCCAGCTCGAAGCGCAGGAGCCTGTGCTGCACTATTCGCGCCGCCTCGCTGTCTACATGTGGCCACCTGAACTGGCAGCGCCCGCGCGCGGCCGCCAGCGCATTCCCGCGCAGGCGATGCCGTCGGCGTAGCACGCCCTGTCCTGTTTTCACGCCGTGCCGGGGGTACGACTCCGAATACGCAGCCCGAGCCACACGAAGCCGGCCGCGGCCAGAGTATCCAGCACAATCTTGCCGATCAGATCGACGTGTGACCATCCGGTGCTTGTCCCGATAAAAGTTACGGCCATCGTTCCCAGCGTCGAGGCGAAGCAAACCGCCCAGCGGTGGATGTCGCCCCAACCCCGCGCCGTCGAGAGATACGAAAACAGCGCGAACGAGCCGACTCCCCACACAACGGCAGAGATGATTGCGCGCGCTGCCGACCACCACGGATGTGGAGAAAAGACCAGGCCCATCAGATGGAACCACCCCGCACTGAGGATGAAGGCGGCAATCGCCGGAAGCCAGGCGCTCACTGCGTTACGTCCGGCGCTGCTCTCCGCATGGCCGTAGTTGCGCAGCAGCCACGCGAGCAGAATCAGCAGCAGGATCGCGGCAACTCCGCAGACGAGAGCAACCAGTGGCGGGTGGTAGGGCGCGGCATCGAGACGTTTGCGGGCCTGCTGTGTCCAGCCATACCAGGCAATGCGGCACCCGATGAGAAAGACGACGCAGGTAGCGATGAGGCCGCGCGTGCGCAGCCACGGCGCCGCGCGATGCCGCGGAAAGATCAACTCCGTCACCTGCACTGGAACGACAACCACCCATACGCTCTCGAAGCCCAGCATAAAGAGGAGGTAGACCCAGTTGATTCCCCACGCGCGCGCGTACGCTGCATTCGCGCCGGGGAAGGGCAGGGGCGCGAGCGAAGTCTGTTGTATCAGGAACTCTTCGGCGATCGAAAGAGCCAGCCCGAGCAGCAGGAGGCTGGTGCCGCCGGCTTGCCAGCGCCGCACCAGTTCGCGGCACAGCAAGGCCCCGCCGCCCCACACCATGACTTCGGGGATGAGCACGTAGATGAAGCTGAGCCGCGTTGATCCGGTCAACACCTCGGCAATCACCGGAGCGAGAATCAACAGCGTCCAGATTGCGGCTCGATAGCGCACCTTTGAGAGCGCAGGCGCTTCAGCAACTTCGAGATTTCTCTGAGAAGGCATCGATTATCACTCCTTTCCATCGCGCGCAGCGAGCCTCGCGGCGCGTACGTCCTTGAAGATTGTTTGCGCGTCCCACCCAAGCCTGCCCGCGCGAATGTCGGCGGCGAGGCTTCGCGCCCAAGAAAGTTCCGCGCTGAGCATGGCGACCAGGTATTCGCTTTCGATGAGGTGGATGCGCAGTACATGGGGCGCCGCGCCAGCCATCTGCGCTTTGAACTGCGCAATCTCACCTTCGAGGGCCTGGCAGCGTTCCTCGAGCCGGGCCAGTGCTTCATTGGGAGCGAGCTGGACAAGGAAGCTTACAGCGGTCAAGAACTCCGACGACTCCCGGCGCGGCACCGCGACCATCTGGCGAAGGACGCGGGTCAATTCCCTGCGGCCCTCGGGAGTGATCCGGTAGGTCGTGCGCTCGGGGCGGTTGCCTTCGCGGCCCGTTGCCGAGGCGGCAATCAACTCGTCGCGCACGAGGCGTCCGATGGCGTGATAAAGCGAGCCGCGCTTGAGCGCGAGCAGCTCATCCTTATGCCGATCGCGCAGCAGCCTCTGCATCTGGTAGGGGTGCATGGGCGCTTCGCGCAGCAGCGCGAGCACGGCGACTTCCCAGATTCCCATCTCTTTCGCCATAATTAGCTCAAATGAACTATATCAAATGAGCTATAGACAAGCAAGGCAAAATTCCTTAGCGTTCGGCGGCCCGGCGGCCGGGTTTTGCACCAGGGCCCGGGCGCATCGGGCATCCCTATAATGGCGTTGGGCTTGCGCATCTTTCGAAAGGCGCGATTCCCCGGAGGAAGAAGCAGAACATGGTGAATTTGCAGGGACGAGTGGCGCTGGTGACGGGAGCCTCGCAGGGCATCGGGCGCGCGTGTGCCATGGAACTGGCAAAGGCCGGTGCCGTAGTCGCACTGGCGGCGCGCAACGAGAGCAAGCTCACCGAGGTTGCTGCCGAGATTGCGGCAGCGGGCGGGCAGGCTGCGGCGTTTGCTCTTGACGTGGCCGGCGAAGACTCGATCAAGACCTGCGCGAAGGCCCTTATTGAGCGCTTCGGCAAGGTGGAGATTCTGGTGAACAACGCCGGCATCACGCGCGACGACCTGATGATGCGCATGAAGCGCGCCGACTGGGATGACGTGCTGAATACCAATCTCACCGGCGCCTTTCTTCTCACGCAGGCACTGCTGCGGCAGATGATGAAGAATCGCTGGGGGCGGATCATCAACATCACCAGCGTCGTGGGCCGCACAGGGCAGGAGGGCCAGGTGAACTATGCAGCCTCGAAGGCAGGCATGATCGGTTTCACGCGTTCACTGGCGCGCGAAGTGGCGTCCCGCGGCATCACCGTCAATGCGGTCGCCCCTGGCTACATTGAGACGCCGATGACGGCTGTGCTCGATGAAAAACTGCGCGAGAAGATGATTGCCGCCATCCCCGTGGGTCGCCCCGGAACGGATCTCGAGATCGCGCAGTCGGTTGCTTTTCTCGCCTCGGATGCGGCGGCTTACATCACCGGTCACGTGCTCGACGTGAACGGCGGCATGTTCATGGGAGCGTGACGCGGGAGTTCGGACGGCTGTCCTTCGAGCAGGCTTATTGAGGCGGCGGTGCAGTTGGAGCGCCGTCGTGAGGGTTCGTCGGTGCGCCGCCATTGGGCGGTTGGCCCATAAGCGCAACATTCGTCGCCACAAACGTTCCACCCTTCACCGCTCCATCAACCCGCACCATGTCGCCGACCTGAATGTCTGCCAATGTAATGGGGTCGCGCCGCTTGCGGAATGTCGTATTTTCGTCTGCGACAAAGGTGCTGACCTTTTTCTCCGGTCCCCATTCCAGGGTTACCTTCACCTCGTCGATGGCGGTCACGCGTCCGGCGAGCCACGTCTTGCCGAAGTTGGCCTCCATGGCCCGCATCTGTTTGGCTCGCTCAGGGTCTACCAGCATGATGAAGACTGCCCCCACCGATTTGGCGTTTGCATCCACTTCGCCACCGGCGGCGATCACGTCTCCGGTCTTGATGTCGCTCGCCTTGATGGCCTGTGGCGGCGTACGCGCGCCCTCGCTCTGGGTCTCCGCCTGCTGCTGCCCCTGGCGCTGACGCGGTGGAGACTGCTTCATCACGCGGGTGTTGACGCTGAAGTGAATCGTGTAGACCTCACCTGTTTCGGTCTCGATGGTGAAATGGTCGTTTGCCGTCGCAGTCACGGTGCCGACCGTACCCCGGCCCATGCCCCAGTTCCCGGCGCCCCGGCGGCCTTGCATTTCGCCGCCCTGCCCATGCCGGGCTTCAGCAGGGGGGGTGTCCTGCGGGAAGGCGGGAACCACTGCAAGTGCAAAGATAAATGCTGCAAGGGAAAGGAGCTTCATGGCAACTCCGGGGTCGACGGCAAGAATGCTGCCTGTATAGACGAGAGAGCTGCCATCCGCGGACGCACCTCTGATCGACGCAATGCCATTATTACTCTTTGCGGTCCTTCTGCTCAGCGAGCAATTGCTCAAAGGCGGGGCTGCCGCGCAGACTGGCGAATCGGTCGTCGGCGGCGATCTTGCGCGGGGTCGCGAAACCCTCATTCATGGCCATGCGCAGATACTCGATGGCAAGCTGGGTTTTCCCGGCGAGCACACAGCCCCGCGCCATGTAGTAGTTCATGGCGCCGCGCTGCTCCACTGACGCCGGATTCTCGACGCGAGGGCCGATGCTGCGGTCGAAGATCTGCGGATCGACGGCGAGAGCCTGCTGATAGGCTGTCCATCCCTTCTTGTACTTGTGCTGAGCCATCAGGTCGGTCCCAAGGTTTTTGAGGATCATCGCCGATTTCGGCTGGATTTTGAGCGCCTTGTGGTACAGCTTCACGGCGCTCTTGTAATCCCTCTGCGAATCGTAGATGGTGCCCAGATTATTCAGGACATTAACGTTCTTGGGATCAAGTCTCAGTGAGCGCTCATAACAATGCGTCGCATCTGAAACGTCCCCAAGCATCTGGTAGGCGATGCCCATCTTGTTCCAAACGCCGGCATTGGGTGGCTGTACGCGCTTATAAGCCTCTGCCGCGGCCTGATAGCGGTGGTGCGCCATCAGTGCATCCCCCTGGGCCTCGGGGACATCTGACAGGGGCGGCGCGGCGACCGTTAGTGGCTGATTAGCCGCGACAGTTTCGGTATGGGGCTCAGAGGCGGGCGTTTGCGCAAAGAGCAAGACTGAACAAGTGAAAAGCGCTGCCATGGCCGTGGACGCCGGCAGCCACCTGGTATTTTCAATTCTGCACATATTCCCTCCTTCAAGAAAGGAATCGGAGCGGGCAGACCTAGCATGTCGTCCGATGGAATTAGACCACTTTTCGTATAACTTGGTCACGTACCCAGGCGCCGGAATTTGCAGGACGGTACCATGAGCGGGCAAGGCGGAAGAGATACCCGGTCGGATGCCCCGTTGCCGCACGTCGTACAGCGATGCCAACTGCCTCCGAGGTCGAGCGAACTACCGGGATTCGAGCGGGTTAGCGCTTTTTTACATTTTCGGGCCAAAATCCGTGCATCCGGGGGGCCCAATACGCTCATCGGATAAACAAGCGAGGGCAAATTGTGAGCACTGTTCTTTCTCCTGCCGTACCGGCGGGGGTAGCTGAGAGATTCCGCGCTGTGCGCAGGCAGACCCTGGAGCTGGCCAGACCCCTAACGCCTGAAGACATGATGGTGCAGTCCTCGCCCGAGGCATCCCCGGCAAAGTGGCACCTGGCACACACCGCATGGTTTTTTGAGTCATTTGTCCTGCGCGAGTTTCTTCCCGGTTACCGCATCTTCAATGCGGAGTTCGCCTGGCTCTTCAACAGCTACTACCAGAGTTTTGCTGCCTTTCCTGAGAAGCGCCTGCGGGCATCCTTCTCGCGGCCCGGCATTGACGAGATTCTGCGCTTCCGCGAACACGTGGATGCGGGCATTGAGCAGCTGTTCGAGACCGGTGCACCCGATGAGGCGCTCAAACGAATCGAGCTTGGCGCGAATCACGAGGAACAGCACCAGGAGTTGCTGCTGACGGATATCCTGCATGCTTTCTCGACCAATCCACTGCGGCCCGTTTACCGGGATTCCCCCGATTTCAAGGACGCCCTCGCCGCTGGAAACTGTCCGATCGACGTGCCTGGCTTCGCTGCATATCCGGGAGGTCTTCGAGAGGCAGGCCACGCCGGCAATGGTTTCTCCTTCGACAACGAGATGCCGCGGCACAAGGTCTGGCTTGAACCGTACTCTTTCGGCACACGCCTGGTAACCTGTGGCGAGTTTCTCAATTTCATTGCGGACGAGGGATACAAGCGACCAGAGCTCTGGCTTTCCGCGGGGTGGGATGCAGTGCAGGCCAACGGGTGGTCGGCGCCGCTCTACTGGGTGAAGCACGAGGGCAAGTGGAGCCAGTTTACGCTTCGCGGAGCGCGCGCCATTACGTTGGACGACGCCTCGCCTGTAAGTCACGTGAGCTTCTTTGAGGCCGATGCCTACGCGCGCTGGGCGGGACTGCGGTTACCCACTGAGTTCGAGTGGGA
>JBATYG010000325.1:0-4577 GCA_049673945.1 Occallatibacter sp. | reverse complement strand
ACCCAATCCAGGTCCATTGCCGAATCGACGGTGAGGTGTTCAGGCGCGATGCGGTTGGTAATGGCGCGCGCTTCATCGACATTGGATGCAACGATGACCACGCCATTGCTGTGCAGCGCTTCTTTTGCTGTCGGGTTGTTGCGGCTCTGCTGTTTCGTCTCGGTGATAACACCCGCGGCGAGTTGCGCGCGTGTGGTGATAAAGATTGCCAGCGCTTCAGGATCATGTTCGGCCTGCGCGACGAAGTCAGATGCGATTTCGCGCGCGTTGCCGGTATCGCTGATGACAACGATCTCGGTGGGGCCTGCGAGCATATCGATGCCGCAGTCGAAGGCAACCAGTCGCTTCGCTGCAGTGACCCAGGAATTTCCAGGGCCGACGATCTTATCGACGGGCGCGATACTCTCTGTGCCATAGGCGAGCGCTGCGATTGCGTGCGCTCCACCTGCGCGATAAAACTCGTCGATGCCCAGCAGATAAGCGGCCGCCAGCGTCTCCGGCGCTGGTTTGGGCGAGACCACGGCGATGCGCTCGACACCGGCAACCTGCGCGGGAATTGCTGTCATCAGCAGCGTGGAAGGCAATGGATGGCGTCCGCTCGGCACATAACATCCAACCGATGCGAGAGACCGGACAAGCTGGCCCGTGCGAAGACCGGCAATTGGCAGGAAATCCCAGCTCTTCGGCATCTGGCGCTTTGCAAAGCGGCGAATTTGCGCGCCGGCGGTTGACAACGCCTTGCGGAATTCGGGATCAGTAACTTCCCAGGCGGCTTCCATTTCTGCTCGGGTGACGCGCAGCGCACCGCGGCCGGCAAGACCATCGAACTGAGCCGCGAAGCGAAGCAAAGCTTTATCGCCTCCCTTGCGCACCGCAATCACGATGCCAGACACCGCGGGCAGCACCGCGTCAAGAGCGGCGCCCGCGCGCGCTTCGAGAGCGGCAATGCGGGCAGCGGCCTGAGCAGCGCCTCGCCCGGTTGTGCGGATCAGTTTCATCATGCGTCTCCGGTTAAAGCACAACCTTATTCAGCGGATACTCTACGATGCCTGAGGCCCGCGCGGCTTTGAGCCTCGGCATCACGTCGCGCGCAACGCGCTCTTCAACGATGGTGTTGACCGCGACCCATTCCGAGTCGCTCAATTGAGAAACAGTAGGCGAGTTGAGAGCGGGAAGAACCGCGAGAACCGCGGCAAGGTCCGCGCGGCGCACATTGAGCATCAGGCCAACCTGCGACTGCGCGTCGATCGCCCCACGCAGCATGAGGGCAACCTGGTTGATCTTCTCAACCTTCCACGGATCGGCGAGCGCGGCGGCGCCGGCAATCAGGTGGGTTTCGCTCTCCATCACCGTGTCGATGATCTTGAGGTGATTTGCCTTGAGGGAGCTGCCGGTCTCGGTGACTTCGACAATTGCGTCCGCGAGCATGGGAGGCTTTACTTCCGTGGCTCCCCAGCTGAACTCAACCTTGACGTTTACGCCGCGCTCAACAAAGTAGCGGCGGGTGACTTCAACCAGCTCGGTCGCGATGATCTTGCCTTCAAGATCCTTCGCAGTTTCAAATCCGCTGCTCTCAGGCACGGCCAGCACCCAGCGCACTTTGCGGCGGCTCTGCTTGGCGTAGGTGAGCGTGGTAATGCTGGTTACAGCTAGCCCGCTCTCGACGACCCAGTCAATGCCGGTTAGGCCGGCGTCGAGAACGCCATGATCAACATAGCGGGCCATCTCCTGCGCGCGTATGAGCATGCACTCGATCTCGGCGTCATCGATCGAGGGAAAATAAGATCGGCCATCGGCGTAGATGTTCCAGCCGGCGCGCTTAAAGAGCGCAATGGTTGCATCCTGCAGGCTGCCTTTAGGCAGACCGAGACGAAGTTTACTTGCCACGAGCCGCCTCCATGTTTCCACTTTCCGCGATCGCACGAGTGAAGCAGCTAACAGTGCCTTCGTGGCAGACAAGGCCGTCGCCCTCGACGACGACGCGAAAGAGAAGCGTATCGCTGTCACAATCGGTTGCCGCCGAGACGACGCGAAGGCGGTTGCCGCTGGTTTCGCCTTTCATCCAGAGCGTCTTCCGGGTGCGGCTCCAGAAAGTGACGAAGCCTGTTTCGAAGGTCTTCGCATAACTAACGTGGTTGAGGAAGCCGAGCATGAGCACCTCGCCGGTTGCAGCGTCCTGCACAATGCCCGGGACCAGGCCATCCATCTTGTCGAAATCGATTGTTGCTGTCGTGTTGGTCATCTCTGCCTTGGTCTTGCATTTGGGATTTGAAAACAGAAAGCCCGCCAGCGGGTCGCCGGCGGGCTTCAGGGTTTCTTCGATCTCTCTGGCCGTTCAGTTCAGGCCATAACAGTCCGCCGGCATGGGGGTCCCATGATGGTGATGGTGACCGTGATGGCGGTGGCTCTGCATCTGATTAACAAGTTACGGGCTGACCCGGCGGGCTGTCAACCAGCAACTTTTCATAGCTGCCGACGGCTCCGTCTTTCACGACCGGTGCACTTCTTCAGCAAGCTCGGGCCTGCCCTGCCTCTGAAGCAGCTCAACGATGCGCTGATAAAGGCGGTTCCTCACTTCGAAGCGCTCCGACGCGCGGGTTACGTAACGCACCTCGGTATCAATTGCCGAGCCGGAGGGGCGAAGATTGACGACCGGCGTGGCGCTGAACCGGCTCAGGCCGTTTTCGCGCGCGCTGCGCTTCCACTCCAGCTCCGCGAGGCGGGCGTTCTCTTCTGTCTCGTCCACGACGATCTTGTGAATTTGCTCAACGATCGCGTGCGCGTCTTTCGATGCGGGAACGGTGACGCCGATCTCATCCCACATCCACTGGCCGCTAGTTGAGAAGTTGAAATACTGGCCTCTGACCGCGAATCCGTTCATGAAGGTGGTGCGACGGCCGGTGGGATGCCACTTGTCTTCGCTGGTGCCGGTCTCCAGTAACGAGGTTCTGAAGAGACCCACTTCGGTGACCTCGCCACCGACGCCGTTGATCTCAACCCAGTCGCCAACGTGGATGCCGTTCTTGCCCATCAGGACAAACCATCCTAAGAAGGCGAGGATGAAATCCTGCAGGGCGAAGGTGAGAGCCGCGGTTGTGAGGCCAATGATGGTAGGCGTCTCCCTTGGCGTTCCGAAGATGACGAGCAGGATAAGAACGAGGCCGATGACCTGAATTGCCAGCTCGAAAATGCTGCTGAGCGTCTGCGTTTGCCGGTGATCGAGTTTGGGATGGAGCAGGAGCCGCCGAACCAGCGCGTTGCAGAGCATCATGCAGATGAAGATGAAGACAATGACCGCACACGACTGAAGGATGAGGTGCAGCACAATGCCATGCTGCAACTGCAACTGCGCGTCCCACTTTCCGTAGACGCTTGCCAGCTGCTGCTGCGTTTGAATGCGGTCGTCATAAATGCTGAGGATCTGCCGCTCGGCGCTGCGATCTTTGATGGAGGCAAGCTTCGATGCGGTATTGGCCGAACCGGCGCCCGCGACGGGACTTGCGTCGGCCTGCGCTTCGAGCGCATTGTGCTGGGCGATGAGCGTCTGCACGTCCTGCAGAGCCTTTTGCTGTGCCTGCAGGATCGACTTCTTGCGGCCAATTTGATTGAACCATGCAGCAACACGGCTGGCGAGCGTGCCATGACGTCTTTCGGTTGCGATGGCAAGCTGCCCGCCGCCTTTGGCCGTCTTGTCATATTGGCGCATTGCTGTTTCGTGGGCGGCGAGCTCCTGCTGGATGCGCGTGCTGTCATCGCCGGTGGCGCGGTCAAGGTCGCGCTCCGCATCCGCCAGTTGATCTGAATCAAGGCCAAGCTGCGCCTTTGCCACATCGAGGTCGTCGTTATTATCGGGGTTCGCGGATGCAGCTTCTTTCCTGCCGCCGGCAGCTGGATTCAGTTCAGCCGTTAGTTCAGCAACCTGGGCCTGATCCTGCGCAATCACTTGCTGCAGCGCCTGGATCTTCTGCGAAAGGGCGAGGGCTTCACCGGTAAGCGTGACGTGCTCTGCCTTGAGCCGTGCCTGCCGCAGCGCGGAGGCAAATGCCTGGTCCACATCGTGGTCGGCAAGCCGCATGGCGTCTTGCGCATATTCGGTTTCTTCCGCTGTGACAGCCAGAGCTGAGAGCGCCTGCGCGGTTTGCCATGGGCTGAGATCGACGAGCGTTCGCTTGGTTGCAAATGAGCCGGTTCCGCGCTGCGTCCTCAGGAAGGAAAGATTTTCCATTGAGCCGCGCGTCATCCAGGCAAAGATGAGGCATGCCGCGAGAAGTGCAACGAGAACACCGAGAAACAGGAGCCGGGTCCTGCCAAAAATCGGGGCGCGGGAGTGGCTTTCGGATCCATGAATGGTTGGGGGGGTAGCCATAGAAGCATTTTTACAGCAAAGGCATTGCGGTGAATGCCCAAAATAGCGCGAACCATCCTTTGGTCATATGTCGCGCGCTTGCGGCGATGGGCGCTAAATCGCAAAATAGATAGGTGATCACACGGCGTCGAATTCTAATGGCCGGGGCGGCCCTGCTGGTGGCCGTGTCCGCGCCGGCGCAAGTTGCGCAAAAGAAGAAGGCTCCGCCTCC
>JBATYG010000324.1:0-3831 GCA_049673945.1 Occallatibacter sp. | reverse complement strand
TCCAGAGCAGGTAGCCGAGGCCGAAGTGTACGTTGGGTTCTTTGGGATTGACGGCAATTGCGGCGCGAAACTCGCGAATGGCGCCGAGCGTGTCTTTCATTTCGTCGAGCGCCTCGCCAACCAGCATGTCGGCTTCAGCAGATTCGGCATTGAGCGCGATGATGCGGTGGTAGGCATCGAGAACGCAGGGATATTGGCTGGAGAGCAGGCAGCTATGCGCCAGCGTCAACAGCAGCGCGAGGTTCTGCGGGTCGCGCTGGGACGCCTGATGAAGATAAGGCGATGCGGCGGAGTATTGTGCCAGCCCGTAGTGGGACATGCCGAGCAGAATGGCCAGGCGCTGAGCATCTGGATCAGCGGGGTCGGCTTTGAAGAGCGGCTGCAGCTCGATGATGGCGTGCTGATAATCACCGGATTTGAAATAGGCGAGGCCGAGATTCAAACGCAATCCGGGAAGCGCGGGGTTCAGCGCCATTGCCTTGCGATACAAGGCGATTGCTTCGGGATAGTGTTCCTGGCGCGCTTCAATGAGGCCCATGTGCGCGACCGGTTCGGCGTTGGTGGGGTACTGCTTTGCGAGGGCGTCCCAGGCCTTCTCGGCGTCGGCGAGCCGGCCCTGCTGTTCGAGCACTATCGCAGCCTGCCCGGGATTGCTCTGCGGAAGCGCATATGTGGCGCAGGCGGCAGCGAGGGCCAGCGAGAACGGCAGTGTTTGTTTGAGAGTCATTCCCAGGGCGCTTCTCCAATTCACGCGTTACGAGTTCACGATCTTTCAGTTCGAGGTTCTTCAGTCGTGCGCTCAGAAAAAAGTCTGCACAAGGTCAATCACGTCGTAATGGTCGTTCACGATTGGAATGAGGCGCCATTTATCGAAGGTGAGGCACGGATGCGAGATATCGAAAGCGATCATATCGCCCACGCGCAGATCGCTGCCGGGCCCGATCTTCAGGTAGGCGTGCTGGTCCATCATGTTGGTCACGGACCAGGCCGCCGAGGCCGCTGTTGGCACGGCATTGCCCGGCCTGAAGTGAAGCGCGGGCACCGGAAAGCCCGCGTCAAAAGCCGCATCCCGCTTGCCCATGCCGATGATGGCGCGCTCGGGCTCGGGGATGGACTGAACATAGGCCCAGATGTGCAGCGCGGGAACGAGGCCCTGCTTCAACTGCCGCGCAACGGGATTGCGTTCGAGGATCTTCTGCTGCGCCGCGCGATAGGCGCCCACATCGTGCGTGAGGTAGCAGCCGGGCCTCAGAATGATCTCCACCGCTTCGGCAAAGCCGGCCGCGGCAAAAACCTCAGCGACAACGTCGTACCAGGCCGAACCCGCGCCGGAGAGGAGAGCCGGCTCTCTCTTGAATTTCTTCTCGTCGAGCAATTGCCGTGTCACCCTGATTGCGCGCTCAAGAAAAACGCGGATCGAGGCTTCGTTGTCGAGTACGCCTTCATAGACTTCGACGCCGGCCAGAGACAGCGCACCGGGCCAGCGATCGAGCGCGTCCATCACCGCGCGAAGCTGCTCGTCATCGCGCACGCCGGTGCGGCCGCCGGTGACACCCAGCTCAAGCAATACCTGCAGGCGCACGCCGAGAACCGAGAAGTATGCGCCGAGCGCGTCAATCTGCGCCGCCGAGTCGACAAGGCAGTAGAATTCGAAGCCGGAATCGTTGAGCAGGCGGCCAACGATCGCCATGTTCTCTTTGCCGATGAGTTCGTTGGCCATGAGAACGCGGCGCACGCCATGTGCGTAGGCAACCTGCACCTGCGGCGCGGTGGCCAGGGTGATGCCCCAGGCTCCGGAGTCGAGCTGCATCTCAAAGAGGCGCGGAGCCATGGTGGTTTTGCCATGCGGCGCGAGACGAACGCCGTAGACCTCGACGAAGCGCTTCATCCAGGCGAGGTTGTGCTGAAGCTTGTCGTGATAAAGCACGGCTGCGGGCAGGCTCAGGTCTTCACGCAGAAGGTTCCAGCCGAGGTCTGTTGTCTGGCCCGGCACGAGGGCGCCATCGAAACTGCCGATGCCCTTGTTGAGGGCGTCAATTGAGATGTTGCCGTTGATTCGATTCTGCAATTCTTCCGACAAGAAATCAGCTCCGGAAAGGTTGGCAAGTGACGCGCAAATCGAGTGGAAGAGGCGTTGAATCTAGTCTATATTTTGAAGCAGCCGAGATGTTGAGCTGCGACACTTTAATACAGAATGCGCGAGTTCTGGACGGCAGTGGCGCCGCTCCGGAGGCGCTCGACGTCGCCCTGCGCGATGGGCGCATCTGCGCAACGGGCAAGTCCCTAGCCTGTCAAGCCAGGTCTACGGTGGATGCACAGGGTTTCGCGCTTGCGCCGGGATTTATCGACACCCATACGCATGACGACACCAGTGTGATCCGCGATCCGCAGATGCTGGCCAAGCTCTCGCAGGGTGTCACCACGGTGATTGTGGGCAATTGCGGCATCTGCGCGGCGCCGGTCGCGCTGAAGGGCGCGGTGCCCGATCCGATGAATCTGCTGGGGTCTACTGAAGACTTTTGCTATCCGACATTTGCCTCGTATGTAGCCGCCATTGGCGAGGCGCGGCCGGCGGTGAACGTGGGCGCGCTGGTGGGTCACACAGCTCTGCGCAACAATCACATGGACCGTCTCGACCGCGTAGCTACGACTTCAGAAGTCGACGCGATGCGGGCGCAACTGCGCGAAGCGCTGGATCATGGAGCGCTGGGGCTGAGCTCGGGCCTCGCATATGCTTCGGCGCGCTCGGCCTCGACCGATGAGGTGCTGGCGCTGGCCGAGCCGCTGGCCGCGGCAGGCGCGCTTTACGTGACACACATGCGCACCGAGACCGATGCGATTCTGGAGGCGATGCGCGAAAGCTTCGCGATCGGCAAAGGCGCGAGGGTGCCAGTAATTATTTCGCATCTGAAGTGCGCGGGCGTTGCCAACTGGGGCCGCAGCGAAGAAGTGTTGGGCACGCTCGACGCCGCGCGCAAGTTGCAGCGCGCCGCCTGCGACTGCTACCCGTATGCAGCGGGTTCGAGCACGCTTGATCTAGGCCAGGTTGATGCGCGCGTGAAGATCACGATTACCTGGAGCGAGCCGCACCCGCAGATGGGCGGCAGAACGCTCGAATCGATCGCCGGGGCCTGGGGAGTTGCGCAGCTTGAGGCGGCGCGGCGGCTGCAGCCTGCAGGCGCGATCTATCACAGCATCTCGGAAGAGGACATGCGCAGAATCCTGGCGCACCCGGCAACGATGATCGGCTCGGATGGTTTGCCGAATGATCCGCGGCCGCATCCGCGGCTGTGGGGAACGTTTCCCCGCGTGCTTGGCCGCTACAGCCGCGAGGAAAAATTGATCCCGTTGCCGCAGGCGATTCACAAGATGACCAGCATGCCGGCGCAGCGGTTTGGCCTGGCGGGGCGCGGTCTGATCCGTGAGGGTTATCACGCCGACTTGGTGCTCTTCGATGCAGAGAACATTATCGACACTGCAACATTTGCCGAACCGGTGCAGAGAGCGCGCGGCATTATGAAGGTCTGGGTGAATGGCGTTCTCTCCTACACCGCCGAAGGCGCAACGGAGAGCCGCGCCGGCTGCTTTCTGCCGCGCGCGCAGGCAACGTGGATTCAGTGAAGGGAAGTGGGTTTGATGAGTATCAGGCGATATGGCGTGGAAGGCGGCAAGGGAACGGGCGGTCAGCATCTGCCGTTTGCCCGCGCGGTCGAGGCCTAGGGATGGCTGCATGTTTCCGGCCAGGTGCCGATGGTGAATGGCGAGCTGGTGTCGGGCGGCATTACCGCGCAGGCGCGTCAGGCGATCGAGAATCTGCTCACGATCCTGAAA
>JBATYG010000323.1:0-1826 GCA_049673945.1 Occallatibacter sp. | reverse complement strand
GTCCGGGGGATCTCACCTGTGCCGGCAAGTCTGATACTCTTCCGGAACCGCGTTGTAAAAGTACGCTAAGCGCCGAGACCCGCAAACGTATTGCAGAGGCACGGAGGAAACACAGGGCATCTCAACCGACCCGGTTTGGCCTCCGCGTTCAGCCCTCTACCGTGGCGAGCAGAAAGTCGAGCAGCGTTTTCTCTGCCCAGTAGCCCGCGTCGCCGGGGTCAGGCGACAGAAAGGCACAGTGGCCACCGTGACGAGTCTCCACGAGCACGACACGGGGGTTTGCGAGCAGTTTGGCGCGAGTTTCGGGAGTCATGCGGATGAATGGATCGTCGAGAGCCTGCAGGATCAGAGTGGGTACAGCGATGTTTTGCGCCCAATTGGAACTGGCAACGCTACGGTAGTAGTCGTCCGCGCTGGCGAAGCCGCCGTAGCGCGCGATAACCTGATCGTCAAATTGGCGCATGGTGCGAATCTTGCTGAGACCCTCCGCAGAGTAGAGATCCGGGTAGAGTTCAACCTTTTGACGAAAGTGCTTGAGCATTTCGCCGAGAAACCTACTTTCGTAAAGGCGGTTCTGTGGTTCGTGCAGTGCGGCGGAGGAGGCAACTAGGTCCATGAGCGGCGAGACGCCGACGACGGCCCTGAGATAGGGCGGCGGCGCGGCGCCCAACTCGCCGGCCAGTTTGAGAACCAGGTTGCCCCCCATGGAATAGCCGGCCAGCGCGAAGCTACGGATGAGGTGCGTGCAGGCCAATTCGGCCATCACAATAGCGACGTCCTCGGAGCGCCCCGCGTGATAGATGGAGGGGGACAATTGCCTACCGTCGCCACAGCTTCGCATATTCATGCGTACGACGTTGCAGCCGGCTGCCCAGGCGCGCGCCGAGTTCCCCAGCACATAACGCGAAGAGGAGGAGCCCTCGAGCCCGTGAACGATAACCAATGTCAGCCGTTCACTGCGGACCTCGGCGGGCTGCCAATGGGAATAGCACAGCACGAAACTCGCTCCGTGAGAGGTCGCGGGTTCCACTTCGATGATCTGGCTTTCCGGTTCCGGTAGAGAGAACGTGCGTGGCAGGATGGTGCCGACGATGGTCTGCAGATGGGCGTTGCGCAAGTAACGCCGTGGCACAAAAGGCCGCATCCACGGCGATGCTTCGGTGGAGTCGAATCGGTCCTCGCCGTTGGCGCTCATGAGGTCCCTGATTTTCCCTTGCTAGTACTTGCCAGGAGATGCGTCTCGGCGAACTGCCCAACCGGCTCCCGGGCCCGTGAAATCCCCTCCAAGCGCTACGCCCGCCTTCGTAGAACGGTCCGTGAACTTACGCTCACCGAAGTCTTGCAATACTTGCAGAGCGTCATCGAGAAAGGCTGCCTGCGCCGCCTTTCTGGACGACACCTTCGTAGTTCTTACACAGTTGCGGGGACGTTGTGGAAGGTCGAGATGACCGTCTCAAACGTCTGAACTCGCGGCGTTCCATCGATCACGTTCTCCAGGGTCTTCAACACTTCCGGGTAGACGCGGGTGTTGTAATCGTCTGCATTGCGCTTGTGCTCCCACAGGCTGATTGAAACAACCTCCGACGCTCCTGGGTTGCATAGATTGATCGCTTCCTTGAACCCATTCTGCTTTCGCAGCAAAGGAAGGATCTGGTTTTCGAGGGTGTGGGTGTAATCAGGCTGTTTGTTGGCTTTAATGTGGAAAGTTACATTACGTGCGTACACAATCAACCTCCTAAAGGTCGTTTCGAATATAAGTGGGGCGAACTTCAGATAGCCTGTACTTATATCAGGAGACCTGAACGAGGTGACTGTTTCTATATGCC
>JBATYG010000322.1:0-4664 GCA_049673945.1 Occallatibacter sp. | reverse complement strand
GCCAATGTGGTTCTGCGCGCCTCGGCTGCAGAAACGCCGTCGGCGACCTTTTCGTCGGTGGCCATCTCCACGTACGCCCGAAGTTCGTTATCCAATTGACGCTCAATCCGCTCTTTGCCGAGGAGATTGGCCAGAAGACAACGTATCCGAAGCAAAAATCTCATTGTTCGCCTCTATGTTGCCTTCAACGCATTGGCCATTGCCAAAGCGATCGTTTGCCACTGCTTCGTTTCGATTTCGAGCTGAGCCTTTCCCGCCCTGGCAAGGCGGTAAAACCTGGCGCGTCGATTGTTTTCAGAATCGCCCCAGAACGATTTCAGCCAGCCGGCTTCCTCCATGCGGTGAAGGGCCGGAAAGAGCGAACCGGGTTTGACGAGGAAAGTCCCCTGAGTGATCTGGTCGATTCGCCGCGAAATGCCCAGGCCATGCAGCTCACCCGTGCCAAGCGCCTTCAGAATCAGGAGATCCAAAGTGCCTTGGAGGAGGTTTGTCTTCTCGGGACTCATCGTAATCTCCTATCGAATCACTATATGAACTTGTACAGGCTCTCATATAGATTGTCAATAGGGACGTGGGCCGCCCGGCTCGGACTCATGCGGCGCGATGAATGACTTGGCGATTTTTTTCGTTGAAAGCGAAGATCCGTAAGGTGAAGCGCGTTTCACGGGACTAATGCTTCTAGGTGGGGTCGGGCCCTCAAGAAGCGTATTGCCCTGTTGGCGACAGTTGACAGTTCGCGCTGCGGAAAATCCAAGAACACTAGCCGATCAAATGATGGAGCTATACTCGCATCGGGCAGCCAATTGTGGTTGATGTGCGGATTCCCGCAGCCATAACCCACAACGAGTTCGGCCAATACTGCGGCTTGAAAGCGGACGGTAAGAGAGGAATTGACTATGTCACACCATTACTCTGGTCCCAATATCGGATTCCCGCGTGGGGACGCCCGCCTCGACCTGACCGATCTCTATGCCTTCCCCAAGCCCAGCGATCCCGCCAAATCGATCTTCATCATGAACTTCCATCCATCCGTCGGCCTCAGTCCGAAGGGATCCACTGGACCTACTACCACCGAGCCCTTCGCGTCCGAAGCCCGTTACGAACTCCTGATCGACACGAACGGCGACGCCGTTGCCGACATCGGTTACGAGGTACGCTTCTCACCGCTTGTTGGCGGCGAACAGACCGCGACGCTGCGCCGATTTGACGACGCACAGGCCGCCGAAACGGGCTCCGGCGGGACAGTTCTCGCTTCGGGAGTACCGGTCTCGCTAGGCCAGGAAGGACACGGGAAGCAAGCTGGTGACCACCGCTTTTTTGCCGGTTGGCGCAGCGATCCCTTCTTCTTCGATGTACTCGGCACGATCAACAACTTCCAGTTCACCACCGGGGATTTCTTTCTGGACAAAGATATTTGCAGCATCGCGCTGGAAGTTCCCAACTCCATCTTTGGGTCGAAAGCGGTTGGCCTGTGGGCTCGCACGCTCATCCCAGCAGACGGCGCCAGTGGTGGCTGGGTCCAGGCGGATCGCGGAGCCCGTCCCAACCAGACTCCCTTCCTCTCGGGCGACCACAACGACGCATACCTCGCCGGGGAACCGGCGAACGATGCTCAATTCATTCCTGTCTTTGCGCATTCTCTGGAACACACCGGTGGCTACACAAAGGAGGAAGCAATGCTGGCCGCAGCAAAACTGTTGCCGGACCTCTTACGCTATGACCCCAAGCGCCCCGCATCCTTCCCGGACAGCGGCCGCGCCCTCGACGACGACGTTTCTGATCTTTTTCTCGCTATTCTCACCAATGGAAAAGTGACGGGAGATGACGTTGGGCCTCACCACGATCTTCTTGAGGAGTTTCCCTACCTCGGCCCACCGCACATCATTCGAAGCAAATAAATGGACCAGAAGGCAGAGATGCAAACCCTGTTCTCAGGCAAGAAATAATGGGGTTTAAAGTGTGCCGGTCATTCAGATCAGCTTACCGAGGACACAAATCGTGGAAACTGCTGGGACGTCCACTGGCCGGCGCTGCCAGCGCTGATCAACAGGTGACTAGCATTGCGGCAACTGAGGATTAGTCCTCATAAGGCTGCTTCTGTTTACTTTGGGTGGGTAATGCGGAATTTCGATTGCCGCCAACTGGCCATGGGACTCAGCCGCACCGGTTTGTGGCCGCAACTTTCGGTCGGATGTACATGAACGGCCCGCTGGATTGAGACTCGGCTGGGGCCCGTGTCCCCTGTGCATGGTCACGGCTTCGCGTGGTCCCGGTCACAGCCTGCTGCGAGGCCTCTGCTACCATAAAGTTGATCGCAGTTTTGTGCCCGCCAGGCCAATTTCTCACCCCCACAGGGCTCAGGCCTGATACCGCGGAGCCATTTTAAGGAGATTCATATGCCTCTCGTTTCCATGCGGCAGCTCCTCGACGAGGCCGCCAAGGGCGGATACGGCGTCGGCGCATTCAACGTCAACGATATGGAACAGATTCAGGCCATTATGGAGGCTGCCAAGGAGACCAACTCTCCGGTGATCATCCAGGCCAGCCGCGGCGCGCGGCAGTTTGCGCAGGATCGCTATCTTTTCCATCTCATTCTCGCTGCGAGCGAGCTCTATCCCGAAATTCCTATCGCCATGCACCAGGATCACGGCAACAACTTCGACACTTGTAAAAGCGCGATCGAGCTCGGCTTTACCTCTGTGATGATGGATGGCTCGCTCAAGGAAGACGGCAAGACGCCTTCGAGCTTTGAAGAGAATGTCGATGTCACCCGCCGGGTTGTGGAGTACGCGCATGCGCGCGGCGTCACGGTGGAAGGCGAGATCGGCGTGCTGGGCGGCGTGGAAGACGGCCACGGCGCGGGCGGCTCGGGTCTGGAGCACATCACCGATCCCGACCAGGCGGTCGAGTTTGCGGAGCGCACCGGCGTTGACGCGCTGGCGATTGCCATCGGCACGAGCCACGGCGCCTACAAGTTCAACAAGAAGCCGGATGGCTCGGTGCTGAAGATGGACGTGCTCATCGAGATCCACAAGCGCCTGCCGCACACGCACCTGGTGATGCACGGCAGCTCGTCGGTGCCGAAGGACCTGCAGGACATCATCAACCAGTACGGCGGCAAGCTGAAGCCGACATGGGGCGTGCCGGTCGAGGAGATTCAGCTCGGCATTCGCAACGGCGTGCGCAAGGTGAACGTGGATACGGACAACCGCCTGGCGATCACGGGCGCGATCCGCAAGGTCTTCGCGGAGAGCCCGGAGAAGTTCGATCCGCGCGACTACCTGAAGCCGGCGCGCGAAGCGATGAAGAAGGTGGTGGCGCTGCGCATGACGCAGTTCGGGCAGGCCGGGCACGCGGGCGACTACAAGGCGATCCCGATCACAGAGATGGTGAAGGGCTATGCCGACGGCAGCCTGGATACAAGGCCGTCGCTGGTGGGCGCGAAGTAACTTCGGCTGAACAGGCAGGTCAAGAAGGCCGCTCCGGGATGCCGGGAGCGGCCTTTGCTTTGTTGACCAAGGCCCGTACCCTTCGAGAATCAAGGTTCGTTGCTTTCCCACCCATCGCTGCTTCACCCCAGCGACGTGGACCTGTCGCTGGGGACCCCGTTCGCGATGGATGGGGCACCCAGATTCGTGGGGATTGGGGCGTGCGGTCTGATTGTCCAGTTGTCTAGCGTTTGGCAACGGGTTGCGCAAGGGGCTGGGCAAAGTACCGCATGCGGGTGCGCACCTTGTATCCAGACTTGTTCACCTGCACTTCGATCTTGTGGTATTCGTCGGGATTGTCTGCCGGGGGCGCGTCGAAGCTGACCTGATAGAAGGAGCGTCCGTCGGCGATGCACTGGCTGATCAATTGTGCGGTGTTGTTGGAGCCGTAGAGAACCAGTCCGCCTGATTGCGCTGCGATGA
Source organism: Occallatibacter sp. (assembly GCA_049673945.1). Taxonomy (GTDB): domain Bacteria; phylum Acidobacteriota; class Terriglobia; order Terriglobales; family Acidobacteriaceae; genus Telmatobacter. The sequence continues at coordinate 753 of JBATYG010000322.1, read as the reverse complement.
CCTGGAGCATGAGGTCGCCGTTGTCCGCGTTCTTGATCGAGGTGCCACCTTTGACGAAGTCCTCGTAGCGTCGAGCGTTGGAGAGTCCCGCGTTCGACGCGCCCCAGGGATCGAGGCTGTAGAGGGTGATGCCCGCTTGCCGCAGCACGTTCGAGAGGTTCGCCTCAAATGTGAAGAGACCCTCGATCTCCTTGCGCGATTTCTCTGAAGTTTCGGCCTCAAATGCGCCCCAGCCGGGGCTGATCCAGATCAGCAGCTTTCTGCCGGGACGGCTGTTGAGTTTGGAAGCCATCTGGACCAGCGCCTGCAATGAATTCTGGCGCAGTTCGGCGCTGTATAAGTAGCCCTCTCCCTGACGCTGCAAGCTGGGTACTGGATTGTTGTCGAGATTCGTGAGCAGCAGGGCGGGGTCGCGCGTGGGCTCGTTCTGCGTCTTGAGTCCTTGAGGGGTGAGAAAGGCAAGGGACATGGGTAGGGGCAACTGCGGGCCGGCGGACTGCAGATATCGAGCGAGATTGCGGTACAGGTCGGAAAGCGTAGCCGGCGGAGTGATGATTCCGTCGATGAGGAGGACGACTTCGACGGGAACAGCCGATGCGGCGCCCTGGGCGGCAGACTCATGGAAGGCTGTGAGGGGGCGGACCTGCTTATTGTCGATGAGCTTGAAGTCATCCTGAAGGAGCCCGGCGACGGGCTTGCCCGAAGAATCGCTTACCTGGACATCGAGCGTGATGGTGTTGCCGGCAACTGACG
>JBATYG010000321.1:0-7457 GCA_049673945.1 Occallatibacter sp. | reverse complement strand
ATGATTGCCGGCCCCGACCGCGATCGCCTGCGCGCCTGGCTCGCGGATTTGCCGGATACCCTGCGCGTGGTTTTCGGGCTTCGTTCCGTTGGCGGCTTTTCTTCAGAAGAGACGGCGTCGCTGCTGGCGAGTTGCGGAGGCTCGGCTGCGAACGGCTGGACAGCGGAGGCGGTCCGCGAAGTGTTTCGGCAAGCCCTCTGTTCGCTGGCTTCGCAACTGATTCACGCGACGACTGTGCGATAGTGGGCGAGCCGGATATTTCCTTTCTTGCAGTACGTTCTTTGCTCCACACCCAATCAGAGACGCCGTCAGAGACTTCAGCCGTGCTGCCGCTGGAAAGCACCGCCCGCCACTTGTTCGATAGACTAGATTTAGAACCCGGCGGAGAGGTTTCCGCATCCATAATTAGGTGCAAAGACGTCTCCCCGGAATTTGAAGCAGAATCCTCTGCAGTGACGTGATGCGATTGTCGATGTCTTCCAAGGAATCAAAGAATTCGCAGAAGTCTGGTGGTCTTGCTTTGCTCGGTTTCGGGGCCGGGCTGCTTTTCTCCTGCCTCGCGCACGGGCAGTCTGCGGCTGTGCCCACGGTGCAGACGGCGCCTACGGCTTCCAGTTATCAAGGCAGCGTGCCGGTGGGAGAAGTTTCACCCCAACCCCTGGATCTTTCGCTCGATGACGCGATGCAGCGTGGTCTCCGTAACAACCTCGGGGTGATTCTGAGTGGAACCCAGACCTCGGCGGCGCGCGGGCAGCGGCTCAGCCAGTTGCAGAATCTGCTGCCGGATGTAGAGTTTAACGGCAGAGTAGCTGTGCAGCAGGTCGACCTGGCTGCAGAGGGTCTACGCGGCCCAGGTTTCCCGGTGGTGATCGGACCCTTCGGATATATGGACCTTCGGGCCACGCTGACCTGGTCGCTGGTGGACATAGCCTCGCTGCGCAACTATCTCGCCGCGCGCCATAATTTTGCGGCGGCGCAATTGAGTGCGCAGGATGCGCGGGACCTGGTGGTTCTGACCGTTGGCAACGCCTATCTGCTGGTGCTGGCCGACCAGACGCTGGTGACCAGTGTCGAAGCACAGGTGAAAACAGCGAAGGTATCTCTGGATCAGGCCGTGGATAATCATGAAGCTGGTACAGCGCCGAAGCTGGATGAGCTGCGTGCCCGCGTGGATTACCAGTCGCTGCAGCAACAGTTGATCTCCGCGCAGAATGGGGTACAAAAGGACAAGCTGGCGCTTGCGCGCGTGATTGGCCTGCCGCTCGAGCAGCAGTTCAACCTGAGTGACGCGGCGCCCTACTCGGCATTCGACCAGATTGACGTGAACGCAGCGATCCAGGAGGCGGAGGCAAACCGCAAGGATCTCGCCGCCGTGGTGGAACAGACGGCAGCTCTCGAGGAGCAGCGGAAAGCCGCCACCGCGGACCGTTTCCCCAAGGTGGTGGCAGAGGTCGACTATGGCTTGATCGGTGTGAACCTGGGGAGTTCCCACGGAACCGGAGATGCGCAGGGCACACTTTCCGTTCCGATTTTCAAGGAGTACGGGCTGCGCGGAGAGGCCCAGGTGGCGCAGGCGCAACTGGATACGCAGCGCGCGCAATTGAGCGACCAGAAGGCGCAGATCAATGCGGACGTGCGCGATGCTCTACTGGACATTGCGGCGGCGCAAAAACAGGTGGAAGTGTCGCGGTCCAATGTGGATCTGGCGAATGAGGCGTTGAGCGATGCGCAGCAGCGGTACGCAAACGGCGTGAGCGACAATCTGGCGGTTTCGGATGCGCAGCAGTCGGTGGCGCAAGCCAACAACCGGTACGTCGTGAGTCTCTATCGCCATAACGTGGCGAAACTGAGCCTGGCGCGCGCACTGGGCGCTGCGCAGAACTACAAGAACTATCTGGGAGGAAAGTAGACGTGGCGGAATCATCACCAACAGCGGTCAGGACTGAGACGGACGATAGCACTGAGCCCGTGCAGCCGCGGTCGCGCCGCAAGGGCATCATCATTATCGTGCTGGCGCTGCTCGCCGTGATTGCGCTGGGGTTGTGGTGGAGATCCACCTTCAGTGAGGACACTGACGACGCGCAGATCAACGGCCACCTGATCCAGGTCAGCTCGCGGATTGCAGGACAGGTGATCAAGGTCGATGTGGGTGAGAACCAGCTTGTCAAGGCGGGCGATGAGATCGCCGAACTCGATCCGCGGGACTTTCAGGTCGCGGTGGAGAACGCCGAGGCCGCGCTGGCCAGCGCGCAGGCTGCCGCCGCTGCTGCCCAGGTGAATGTGCCGATCACATCGATCAACACGGGCAGTAACCTGTCGTCGGCGAGTGCCGATGTGAGCAGCGCTCATGCGTCGATTTCGCAGGCGCAGCAGCAGTTCCAGGCCGCGCAGGCGCGCGTTGCTCAGGCGGTGGCCAATAACACCAAGGCCCAGGCCGACCTTGCCCGGTACAAGCCTCTCGTCGAAAAGGACGTGATCAGCAAGCAGCAGTTTGATGGCGCCGTCGCCTCAGCCGATGCGGCGAAGGCGGCGCTGGCCGATGCCCAGGCAAGCCAGCAGGCGGCAGCCGACGGGATTCGCGTTGCCCGCGAACGGGAAACGTCGGCCCAGGCATCTTTCAAATACGCGCAGACCGGTCCGCAGCAGGTTGCCGCGCAGACAGCGCATGCAAAGCAGGCCCAGGCCCAGGTGGCGCAGGCCCAGGCGCAGCTCGACCAGGCTCGGCTGAACCTGAGCTACACGAAGATCGTTGCCCCGGCCGCGGGGATCATTACGCGGAAGAGCGTGGAAGTGAACCAGAATGTCTCGGTGGGCCAGAATCTGATGATGCTGGTTTCGCTTGAAGATATCTGGGTAACGGCGAACTTCAAGGAAACCCAGCTGCGGCACATGAGCGCCGGCCAGCCGGTTGAGATTCATGTCGATTCGACTGGCGGGGAAGACAAAGGGACGGTAACCCAGATCGGGGGCGCAACCGGCTCAGTGTTATCGCTGTTTCCGCCGGAGAACGCGACTGGCAATTACGTGAAGGTGGTGCAACGGGTTCCGGTGCGTATCGACTTCACTGATCTGAAGAACGAAGATCCCAATCACCAGTTGCGACCGGGCCTCTCAGTTGAGCCGAAGGTGCGGGTGAAGTAGCCCGGCCCAGCTACTCGTCGACTTCGAAATCGGCGTGGATGACGTTGACGCGCGTCACCACGCTGACCCCTTCAAAGCGGCTTTGCCAGATCAGCGGATCGAGGCCAAAGCCCTCGTCGAATCCGAATCGCCGATTGAGCACCTCAACGAGCTTTGCGACATGCTCGCGCCGAATGCGCAGGCGCTCTACTTCTCCAAAAATCTTCCGCAATTCAGATGCCGCTTCATTGTAGGCGGCCTGGTAGGCGTCTTTCTGTCCGTCTCTCTTCATACTGGCTCCACGGTGGTTAGTCTAGGGAATCGCCCCTGGATCCGTCATTGCACGTTCGTTGTACCGCGGTACAACTTGTCTGTCGGGGGCTAATAACGCCTGAGATACTCGGCCGGAATCATGGCCCCTCCAGAGTGGCAGCTGGCGGGAACAGGATTCAGTTCCGATAGACTGGGAAGTCTCCACGATGCTGGGGAGTCTTCAAGATGAAAGACGCGATCTACGTTTCGAAGGAAAACTACCTCAAGGCCATTCTCGAGGCCGAGGCGGAAGGCCACGCCGTGATCCCGGCGACGCTCGCGCACTGGCTTGAGGTGTCGGCCCCAGCGGTGACCATGGCCCTGAAGCGCCTGAAGCGCGACGGCCTGGTGCAGGTGGGCAGCGACGGAATCGTGCGATTGACCGAGACAGGCCGGGAGACCGCTTACAGAACCGCCCTGCGCCACCACCTGGTCGAAAGAATGTTGAGCGAGATCTTCGGCATGGAGTGGTACGAGATCCACGAGGAGGCGGAGCGGCTTGAGCATGTGGTGTCACCGGCATTCGAGGCGAAGCTGAAGGAGCGGCTCGGCGAGGCCGGGGCCTGTCCGCATGGAAACGCGGTACTGCCGGAGACGCCGGCCGAGCGCAAGCGAAGAGGCGAGGTGCCGCTCTCGGAGGCGCCCGCGGGCAAGAGCTACCGGGTTGTCAGCCTGCACGAACGCGATCCGAAGCTGCTGATTTTTCTGCATGATGTGGGCATCGGGCCTGGCCAGGGACTGAAGGTCTTGAGCCAGAACTACGACCAAACCGTGTCGATTGAATTAGATGGAAAGCAGTCCGTCTTAGGCAGGCCAGCGGCAGAAGCGATCTGGCTGCGTGCGCGGGAAAAGCAAGTAAATCAAAAATAATAAAATCCGTTAACTATGATTAATAGCCTGTGCGATACTGGAGGCACGACCGGCCAGTACGGTCATTTTCCCTCTCCTCGCATGGCGACAAAGTTCTCAACAGCTACGGTATTTCGCGCTCCGTCCTTGCAGGAGGTACATTCGAGCGTGGCCATATCGTCGTCGCCGAATTTCTGGCGGCGGCTGCTGGGGTTTTTGGGTCCAGGGTTCCTGATCTCCGTCGGGTACATGGATCCGGGCAACTGGGCGACGGATATCGCCGGCGGCTCGCGCTTTGGGTACACATTGCTTTTCGTCATCATGCTCTCGAACCTGATGGCGATTCTGCTGCAGAGCCTCTCGCTAAAGCTTGGCGTTGCCACCGGGCGCGATCTCGCCCAGATGTGCCATGAGAGCTATGGGCGGGCAACCAGCCTTACCCTCTGGATCGCGGCGGAGGTTGCGATTGCGGCCTGCGATCTGGCTGAAGTGATTGGTTCGGCGATCGCGCTGCAACTGCTCTTTCACATTCCGCTGCTCTACGGGGTTCTGATCACGGGGCTGGATGTGCTGCTGATCCTGGCCTTGCAACGATGGGGGTTCCGCTACATTGAAGCGCTCGTGATCGCGCTGATCGCAACCATCCTGGTGCTGTTTGGCATCCAGATGGCGCTGTCGAAGCCCGACTACATGCTGGCGCTCCACGGCCTGTTTGTGCCATCGCCCGAGATTGTGACCAACCCTGCGATGCTCTATATCGCGATCAGCATCCTGGGTGCGACGGTGATGCCGCACAATCTCTATCTGCATTCGTCGATTGTGCAAAGCCGGGGATACGAGCGGACCTCCAAAGGAAAGCGCGAGGCAATTCGCCTGGCGAATATGGATTCGGCAATTGCGCTGACGCTTGCGCTCTTTGTGAATGCGGCCATTCTGATTGTGGCAGCGGCAGTGTTTTACCGCAGCGGTCATTTTGAAGTGGCGGCGATAGAAGACGCCTACAAGCTGCTCAGCCCGCTGGTGGGCGCGGCCGGTGCAAGCACACTGTTTGCGGTGGCGCTGCTGGCGTCGGGGCAGAATTCGTCGATTACCGGGACGCTCGCCGGACAGGTCGTGATGGAAGGCTTTGTGCAACTGCGGGTCGCGCCATGGTTGCGGAGGCTGATCACGCGGTCGATCGCGATTGTGCCCACGATCCTGGTCGTGGTCATCTACGGCGAGCACGGAACGGAGAAGCTTCTCATTCTGAGCCAGGTGATTTTATCGCTGCAACTGAGCTTTGCCGTGATTCCGCTGGTGCGGTTCACGGGCGATCGAGCGCGCATGGGCGAGTTTGTGAATGGCCGCGGTCTGCATGCTTTGGCGTGGACAACGGCGGTGGTGATTGCAGGTTTGAACGCGTGGCTGCTGATCCAGATGGCAATGGCCCGCTGACTGTCTTTTCCTACAATCTGCGCGGCGCGGCGGCTGTTTCGAAGGGAATCGCTATACCATAGATTCCATGCGAGTGCTGTCAGCCGCAGAGATGCAGGCCTGCGATCGCGCCACCACTGAGCGGTTTGGTGTGCCCTCTCTCAAGCTGATGCGCGCCGCATCGGCAGCCGTGGCAACGTTCGCGCGCGAGCATTTTCCCAGAGCGCAGCGGGTGACCGTGCTGTGCGGGCGCGGCAACAACGGCGGCGACGGCTTGATGACGGCCCGGATGCTGGCAACGGCCGGGTTGAAGGTGACAACCGTGTTGCTGGGCACGCCCGAGGGAATGGCCGGTGACGCTGCCGCTGCGTGGCGCGAGCTGGCAAGCCCGGCGCACGGGCTCATGCACATCGTCAGGACGGCGGAAGAGCTTCACCAGTTCAATACTGCGCTGCAGACCGATCTGATCGTTGATGCGATTGTGGGCACCGGCTTTACGCCGCCGCTGAAGGGGCTTCCGTTGGCGGCGCTCGAGTGGATCGCAAATAGCACGGCTCCGGTGCTTGCGGTGGATCTTCCATCTGGCTGGCCGGCGGATGAGACTGCCTCTACGGCGCAGGGAAGAGTCTTCCCAGCCGATGCCGTGATTACGTTCACCGCTCCGAAACCTGCCCACGTTTTCGGCCAGTTGACGCGGCGCTGGAATCAGCCGATCATTGTCGCGCCGATCGGCTCACCCGAGGCTGCAATTACATCGGACCTCAACCTGAGCTGGGCTGGCACATCGCATGCGGTTACCGAGAGCCCACGGCCTGCCGAGTCGAACAAGGGAAAATTTGGTCACGTGCTGGTGGTGGGCGGGTCGGTCGGCAAGGCGGGCGCGCCATCCATGACGTCGCTGACAGCGATGCGCGCGGGCGCGGGCCTGGTGACCGCGGCAATCCCTTCTCCGATATTGGGCCAGGTTGCAGCTGTTGCCCCAGAATTGATGACGGTGCCGCTGGCGGCGAGCACAACCGGCCACATTGCAGCGAAGCATCTCGAACCCGAGCATCTTGCGGAACTGACCAAAGGAATGACCGTGCTTGCGGTGGGACCGGGCATGGGAACAAGCGCCGGAGGGGCGAAGTTTCTGGCGGCGCTGCTGAGCGAAACGAAGATGCCGGCAGTGATCGACGCGGATGCGCTGAACATGCTGTCGGAGAATCCACCGCTTCTTGCGAAGGTAAGTAAGGTGGCGAAAGCGGGGCGGCTGATCGTGATGACGCCGCATCCGGGTGAGATGGCGCGGCTCGCAGGGAAGACAGTGGCGGAGATCCAGGCGAATCGCCTCGATGCGGCGCGCGGGTTCGCCTGTGCGCACGGCGTCACGCTGGTGCTGAAGGGCTGGCGCACGCTTATCGCGCATCCCGATGGAAGCGTAGCGGTGAATACAACCGGAAATCCGGCAATGGCGAAGGGTGGAAGTGGCGACATGCTGACGGGCCTGATCGCGGGACTGCTGGCGCAGTATCCGGAGAGGGCGCCTGAGGCCGTGGAAGCGGCGGTGTACCTGCACGGGTTAGCCGCGGACCTGGCAGTGGCTGAGTTCGATGAGCATACACTGTTACCAACAGACACATTGCGACAATTTTCACGGGCTTTTCGCTACCGCTCCCGTCCCAGGAACGGGTATGTTTGGTTGCAAGGGCTTGCCACGGAACCCTAACGGGTGATGTGCCCGGAGGCGGCAGATGACGAGAGAAGCTCCAGTGGCCGAGGGC
>JBATYG010000320.1:0-15322 GCA_049673945.1 Occallatibacter sp. | reverse complement strand
AGCGAGGATTGCGCGACGACGCGGCCGAGCGTGGCGAGACGATCAGCAGCGGCGGCGAGCGTAGCATCGGGCGGGCCCGCGGTGCTCGCGAGATTCACCCCCATGCCGATGTAGGCGGTGCGCATGGTGAACAGGGTATCGTGCCGGGGCCTTGAGGGCTGAGATTACTGCGCGGAGCAAATGGTTCTGGTAGCATCCGAATCGGAGAAGAATTCAGGATGGATTCCTTTAGCAATGCGGTTCTTGGAGTGCGTCGCAACGAAGATATCGCCCTCGATCTCTTGAAGTTTGTTGCCGGCACGGCGAGCATCGGACGGCCGGTGGTGGGGTCAACCGGGTTCAGCGGCAGCAGCGGAGCGAAGCCTGAAGACCAGGTGAATCAACTGCTCGAACTGTATGGACGGTGCCTGCGGGCGGTGGAAGGCAAAGGGGCAGGCCAATAGGCGGCGATTCCAGATTACGCGTGGCGGTGGCCGGCGCCGGCGCATTCGGGCGCAATCATCTGCGTGTGTACCATGAGCTGGCCGCAGCGGGCGTCGCTGTCGCGCTGACGGCGGCCATCGAGCCGGATGCTGCGCGTGCCCGCGATACAGAGCAGAAGTACGGCATCCCTGTGTTTGCTTCGCTCGATGCGATGTTGAGTGCCCGCTTGCGCGTGGATGCGGCGAGTGTCGCAGTGCCCACGGTGCATCACCATGCGGTGGCTTCCGCAATGCTGGATGCCGGCATCGACGTGCTGGTGGAGAAACCGATTGCGGCAACGCTCGCCGAGGCCGACGATCTGTTGGCGCTGGCTCAAAAGAAGGGCCGCATTCTGCAGCCGGGGCACCTCGAGAGGTTCAATCCGGCAGTGCTGGCGGTGCAGCCGCGGCTGCGCAGGCCGATGTTTTTTGAGGCGCACCGGCTTTCGATCTTCACTCCGCGGGCACTCGACGTGGATGTGGTGCTCGACCTGATGATCCACGACCTGGACATTGTGTTGACGTTCGCCAATTCGCCGGTGCGCGAGGTGCGCGCGGTGGGTCTGCCGATTCTTTCGCCGCGGGTGGACATTGCCAACGTGCGCGTGGAGTTTGAGTCAGGCTGCGTGGCGAACTTCACGGCGTCGCGCGTGTCGACGGAGCGGGTGCGGAAGCTGCGGTTCTTTGAGCCGCGGCAGTATGTGTCGATCGACTACGCGCGTCGCGATCTGCTGGTGATCCGGCTCGATGACAAAATCCCAGCGGAGATTGCGGCGGCGGTTGCGAGCGGAAAGATCGATCCGGCGATGCTGGAACAACTGAAAGCGGCGAGCGCTGCGGGGCCGGCGCCGGGATTGAACTTTGTGAAGGCTGCGGTGCCGGAAGGCGAGCCGCTGCGCCTCGAGATCGAATCGTTTCTGGATGCGGTGCGGACGCGGAGGGAACCGCGGGTGACGGCGCGGCAGGGCCGCAATGCGCTGGCGCTTGCGCTCGAGATTCAGGAGACGATGGTGGCGCACGCCGAGCGCGCTGGGCTCAAGGATTTCTTTTTGTCAGGGGCGTGATGCGGAACGGACAGGCCACGCTCCGCCACCAATCGAGTCAGTTCTCTAGAGCGCGCCGATTTCCAAAAGAGCGTCTGCGAGGGCTCCGGGGGCCGAAAAGAACGGCGAATGATCGGTGTCGATGGAGAAAGTCTTCCGGCAAGGTGAATGCTTCTGCATCTCCCTCTGGGTAGTAATGGGGATCGCGCGGTCCTTTGTACATTCAATGTAATAGCGCGGGATTCGTCCCCAGCGTTCGACCGATGTCGCAACCGGTGTGGCGAGCGGCGCTGCGCCTTGCAGAGTGAGATGCTGCGCGGCAAAGGCCTCGTCCTCCTGCGAACATTCCCCGTAGAAGGCATTGTGCACCGCTTCGCGGCGAATATCCAGGACGCCCTCCGCTACTGGCACAATGTTTGGACCGACCAGGCTCTCGGCATCCTGTTGCGCCCATGCAGCCAGCGAATCTCCGTTGCGCGGCAGAAATGCGCATGTATAGACAAGCGCACGCACTGACTCGGGGCAGTCTTCGGCCACTTGCGTAATCGCCACTCCTCCCATGCTGTGCCCAAGCAAGATCACCGGCTCTTTTTGCGCGCGAGCTACCGCGCAGATCCTGTCGGCGTAATCTGCCAACGTCACCGTGGCTGGTGGCGTCCTGTCGTCGCCGTGGCCAGGCAGATCCGGCGCCACGACTGTATGCCCTTTGCTTTCGAGGAGCGGCACAACCTTACGCCAGCACCATCCTCCGTGCCAGGCGCCATGAATCAGCACATAGGTCGACATTCGATTGCGTTCCTTTTGAGTGAGGATCGTCGCATCGTAGCAACCCTCGTGCGCATACGGCAAGAAACTCTGCTTTGCGCATCGGCAAACGCCCTCCGTTGTGACTCGATTTCGACCGCTCTCCTACGCCGTCAGGCGGCCGCTCTCCCACAAGAAATCTGCCATCTGCGCCGATAGCGGTGGCAGGCGGAAAATTGTCTCTGAAAATGTTGCCAAGCAGGATGGCCGCGCCACCGAATAAAGCGATTTTCCACGAAATGAGACGGGGCTTTGCTCAGCCTTGACAGGGGTTCCTGTGGGCCGTTAGGGTTTGCAGCCGTAGGACAAGCAGATTCCTTTTCCGCCTGAAGAGGTGCGAGGGGGATTTCCGTCTGTTCGGGGAGATTGAGATGAAGAGCCTTGGATTGCGATCGATTGCGGCGGGTTTGATCTGTTGCGGAATGGCGTGCGCGGCGTGGGGACAGAATGCGGAGAAGCCGGCCTATCTGAACACCAGCCTGTCGCCTGAGCAGCGCGCTGCCGACCTGGTGAAGCGGATGACTCTCGAAGAGAAGGCTTCGCAGCTGGTGAACCAGGCCCGTGCGATTCCGCGGCTCAACGTGCCGGCGTACGACTGGTGGAGCGAGGCTCTGCACGGCGTGGCGGTGAATGGGACGACGGAGTTTCCCGAACCGATCGGACTTGGCGCGACCTTCGATCCGGCCGAGATTCACCAGATGGCCATCTACATCGGCACCGAGGCCCGCATCAAGCATGTGCAGGACGTGCGCGCGGGGCACAGCAATATCTTCGAGGGGCTGGATTTCTGGGCGCCGAACATCAACATCTTCCGCGATCCGCGCTGGGGCCGCGGCCAGGAGACGTATGGTGAAGATCCGTTTCTGACAGGGCACATGGGCGTGGCGTTTGTGACCGGCATGCAGGGCGACGATCCGCACTACTATCGCGTCATCGCGACGCCGAAGCACTATTCAGTGCACAGCGGGCCCGAGTCGACGCGGCACAAGGCCAACGTGGATGTGAGCAAGCACGACGAGATGGACACATATCTACCGGCTTTTCGCGCAGCCATCACGCAGGGCAAGGCGGACTCGATCATGTGCGCCTACAACAGCATCAATGGGCAGCCGGCCTGCGCGAACGAGTTTCTGCTGGAAGATCAGCTTCGCGGCAAGTGGGGCTTCAAGGGCTATGTGGTTTCTGACTGCGATGCGGTGACCGACATCTTTACCGGACACCACTACACGAAGTCGCAGCCGGAGGCGTCGGCGATCTCGCTGAAGCGCGGCATGGACAACGAGTGCGCGGATTTCTTCGCCAAGACGAAGGACGATCACGATTACAAGCCGTACCTGGATGCGGTGAAGGAAGGCTACCTCAAAGAAAGCGACATCGATGTGGCGCTGGTGCGGCTTTTCACGGCGCGGATGAAGCTGGGCATGTTCGATCCGCCGGAGATGGTGCCTTACTCGAAGATTAACGAGGGCGAACTGGACAGCGCGGAGCATCGCGCGCTGGCGCGCAAACTTGCCGACGAGTCGATGGTGCTATTGAAGAACGATGGCGTGCTTCCGCTAAAGACTTCAGGCATCAAGATTGCGCTGATCGGGCCGCTGGCAAGCCAGACCAAATTTCTGCTGGGTAACTACAACGGAATTCCGACCCACACGGTATCGATTCTCGATGGCATGAAGGCGGAGTTTCCGAATGCGACGATTAACTACGAAGAGGGCACGCAGTTCCTGAGCAAGAAGGCCGAGCCGGTGCCGGCGAGCGTGTTGACGACCGATGGAAAGCCGGGTGTGAAGGCGAGCTACTCACAGGCTTCGGCAATGGATATAACCAACCCCACCAAGCGGCCTCCTGTGCTGGCGACGCGGGTTGAGCCGGAGATCGATCCGGGCGCTCAGCCGCTGCCGAGCGAGATGGCGGGCAAAGGGCCGGCGGTGATCCGCTGGGAGGCTACCCTGACGGCACCCGAAACCGGCGATTTCAACCTGGGCGTGGCGGCGAATGGATTTTTCGGTTTGTCGGTTGATGGCAAGCCGGTGGCCAGCGGTTTCCAGGGAAACGGCGAAGACGCGAAGATGGGCCGGGTGCACCTTGAAAAGGGCAAGACGTACGCTCTTGAACTGACCTACGGTCAGATGCAGCCAGAGAAGCCGATTGCGAAGCTGATGTGGTCGAAGGTGGACAGGGCGCCTCAGCCTGCAGCAATCGAAGCGGCAAAGAATGCCGACGTGATTGTTGCCGTGGTAGGCATCACGAGCGAGCTCGAAGGCGAAGAGATGCAGGTGCACGAAGAAGGCTTCAGCGGCGGCGACCGCACGCTGATCTCGCTGCCGAAGCCGGAGGAGGAGCTGATCCAGGCGCTCGGTGCAACCGGCAAGCCGCTGGTAGTAGTGCTGGCCAACGGAAGCGCGCTCGCCGTGAACTGGGCGAAGGAGCATGCGAACGCGATTCTGGAATCATGGTATGCGGGTGAGGAAGGCGGCGCCGCGATTGCGGAGACGCTCTCGGGTCGCAATAATCCTGGTGGCAAGCTGCCGGTGACGTTCTACACGGGCGTTGACCAGTTGCCGCCGTTTGAGGATTACGCGATGAAGGGCCGCACCTATCGCTACTTCGAGGGGACGCCGCTTTATCCCTTTGGGTACGGGTTGAGTTACACAACCTTCGCCTATAGCGGTCTCACTGTGCCAAAGCAGACGAAGACAGACACTCTGGCAGTGGACGTGACGGTGAAGAACACGGGCAAGGTTGCCGGCGACGAAGTGGCCGAGCTTTACCTGACCTTCCCGAATGTGGCGGGCGCTCCACTGCGCGCCCTGCGCGGCTTCAAGCGGGTTCATCTCGATCCTGGCGCATCGCAGCAGGTGCGCTTCGAACTGGGACCGCGCGATCTGAGCATGGTGACGGAAGCCGGTGACCCGGTGATCGCCAAGGGAGAGTACACAGTGACCGTGGGCGGGGGCCAGCCCAGCACAACGGCGCAGGTGGTGTCGGCGAGGTTCCAGGTTAATGAAGAGAAGAAGTTGCCGGAATGAGGCGAGTCTTCATGCAGGGATCGAGGCGCATTCAAAGCGAGTGCGCCTTTTCTCTTTTTGGGGGTCTCACTCGGCGGTGTCTTCAGCAGGCTCGGCGAGGATCTGATCCATCTTGAGATAGACGGCGTTCGTCCAGCCGAAGCCGACCTGGTTGACCGTGTAGCCGGTGCTCACTTTGACGTCGGCGTTCGCCGAAGCCACGTTGTACTTCTCGCGCAGCGTGCCGTCATGGGCGAAGCCGGTATCGACGGTGGCATTCCATTTGCGCGCGAGGCGCTGTGCATCGGTGCGGAAGCCCGAGGCTTCGAGGCCGGCGACGCCCATCCAGTTGGTAGGCGCCCATCCGAAGGGCTCGTCCCATTGCAGGCCGGTATCGGTGTGGCTCATCGAGAGTCCGCCGGAGCGCTCGAAGAGGCCGAGATTGGCGACGATCTTCTGCGCTTCTTCGCGCGTGGCGAAGCCGCCCCAGAGCGGATAGAGCCAAGTGATGTAGGCGTAGCTCGAAGGCTCGTGGCGCACGAAGTCGTAATCGACAAAGGCGCCGCGCTTCGCCTGCCACAGGTAACGATGCATGGCGTTGCTGCGCGCCTGCGAACGGCGCTTCCAGCCCTGGGCGTCGCCGGGATTGCCGAGAACTAATGCGAAGTGCTCCATGTCGCGCTCGTAGCGATAGAGCAGACTGTTGAGGCAGACCGGCGCGAAATGGTGGGTTGAGCCGCTGAAGGGGCCGAAGCGAAAGCTGGGATCGAAGCCGGATTCGCGCATGGCGCGATCGCCCTGGTAAAAATCGCGTGAGAGTCGATAGCCGCCAAACCATGCGCGCATGCAGACGACGCTGGCGCGCACGTCGCAACTCGTTACCCGCAGCAGTGAAGCTTCAGAGGCATCGGGACGTTCGGAGGCTTTGACGAGGAAGGCGTTGCCGCCGGAGCGTGGATGCTGGACGAGCCAGTGCAGTACGTCGATGTAGTAGTTGCTGTCATCGGCCATTTCAGGCACGGGGCCGTTGCCGAAGTCGAAGTAGCGCGCGAGGCCGGTTGTTCCCGCTTTGTGCTCGGGGCGCGTCCAGGTGGAGTGGTCCTTCTCGGCGAGCGTGACGGCGTGCTCAAGCCACGCACGCGCTGCGCCGCGGCCAGCGGGGAAGCTGGCGGGATTTTCGTAGACGGCGCGAATCATCGAGGTGAGGAAGGGTGGCTGCGAGCGCGTGAGGTAGTAGGTGCGGTTGGCGTTGAGAACGCCGCCGTAGTGCTCGATCTCGAAGAGGAAGTTGTCGACCATCCCTTTGGCGAGGGCTTCGCGATGATCGGCTTCGAGGCCGAGGATGATGAAGTAGCTGTCCCAGCCGTACATCTCGTTGAAGCGACCGCCGGGTACGACGTATGGGTAGGGAAGATAGAGAAGGCCTTCGGCGGGAAGTTCCTCGGGGCGCACATCGCCGATCTTCCCGATGCGGCGCGGAAGCGCGTGAATCGCGACGTTACACTTCTGCTCGAGCGCGGCCACTTCGGGCGGCGCAGGCACTTCAGCGGGCATGTAGAGCACGGGATGCGCGGTGACCTTGATGTCGACGAGGGAGTGGCAGTCGGTCATCGAGCGCGTCAGCGTGTCCCATGCGCCGTGAATGTAATTCCGCGTGGCGTCGGGATCGGGGGCCGCATTCGGCGCTGGCTGAGCAATGGCCGTGTGAAGCGCGGCGGCAAGAAACAGCAAGCGGAAGATCTTCATGTCGACCTCCGGTTTCTGGGTTTGTCTGTTCTGCGCGGCGAAGAAGAGCGAGCCGTCGATTCGTCTGGAGTGTAAATCAGAGGAGGCATGCGCCGCACTGGGTCGAGAGGCCAGGAACATTTTGAAAGAACGTGGTGTCTACAGAGAGCACAGTGGTTCCGATTGGGATGGGCGAGGGAGCCGTGGAGAGCGCCCGCGCGCGCCAACCAGTGCGTGCGGGCGGCTGAGCTCTCGTGCGCGGCAACGTCCTCCCGGCCGGCATGGCTGAATCATTCCCAAGGGAGGGCAGACGATGTTTGAAGATGCAGTCTTCGAGTCCGCCGGCAGGATCCATACTGGCAGCCGCCGCTGGATGATGGCCACTTTCGCGCTCAACGGCAGTGTTCTGCTGACGCTGGTTCTTATTCCGCTCATCAACCCTGAGGCTCTGCCGCATCATGCATTGTGGATGCCGCTGACGCCGCCTCCTCCGTCGCCACCTGTTCTGAGGGAGACGTCGCACCTGTTGCAGAGGACATCGGAGATGCCGCAGCTCGAGAGATTTGCGCCGCCGATGATACCGCGGCCAGGTGCGAAGGTGGAAAATGCACCGATCGCAGACGGTCCGATAACGATTGGCTTGGGCTTCGCGATTCCGGATGCGGCGACGGGCGTCTTCGGGAATCGGCGACAAGTGCAGGTCGTGCCCAGCGAAGTGAAGGGACCGGTGCGGGTCTCTTCCGGAGTGATGGACGGCATCGTGATACGCAAGACGTTGCCCGCGTATCCGCTGATCGCGAAGGAGGCTGGCGTGCAGGGCGCCGTCTCGCTGCAGGCAACAATCTCGAAGAATGGCACGATCGAGAATCTGCGCGTGGTGAGCGGACCCGCGATGCTGCAGCAGGCGGCAATCGACGCGGTGAAGCAGTGGCGGTACAAGCCGTTCCTGCTGAACGGGGAGCCAGTCGAGGTGGAGACGACGGTAAACGTGCTGTTCTCGCTGGGGCGATGAGCGCCGGCAGCGGGCAAGCGGACAACGGCGCGAAAGGTGGACTGGCGCAGAGCACGTCTCATCGGCGACAATCGCTGGGCCATGGAAAACCTTACGCGCCGCAGATTTCTTGGGGCTGCTTCAGCCGCAACCGTTGCCATTGCATCCAACTCACTAATGGCTACACCTCAACGTCAACGCGTGCTGGTCGGGTCGGGCACGCAGGACGGCATTCTCGCGTTTAACTGGGACCCTGCGACCGGCGAGCTGAGCAATGGCGGCGTGGCCGCGCACGTGTCAACGGTGGACTGGATCACCTGGTCGCCGGACAGGAAGTATCTCTATGCCGCGTGCGAAGTGGATAACTTTCAGGGCAAGCCGACGGGTGAGGTTGCGAGCTTTATTGTGCAGAGCGGCGAAGTGCGTTTGCTTTCGGCGCAGAATTCGGCCAGCAAGGGAACGTGCCACGTGGCGATCGATCAGACGGGGCGCGTGCTGCTTTCGGCAGACTACGGCGGCGGCAGTGCGGCGAGTTTCCTGGTGACCGACGGCAAGATTAGTCCGGCGGTGTGGACGGAGCACTATACGGAGCGTGGTCCAAACAAAGACCGGCAAGAGGCTGCGCACGCACACTTCTGCTCTTTCTCACCTGACAACCGTTTTGCGTATGTCAACGATCTCGGCGGCGACATGATCCACATCTACCGCATGGACACATCGACGGCGAAGCTGACGGGAGCGGGCGCGTTTCATGCAAAGCCTGGCGCAGGGCCGAGAACGCTGCACTTTCACCCCAATGGGCATACCGCCTATTGCGTGAACGAGCTGGATTCGACCGTCTACGTGCTCGAGTGGAATAAGACCGACGGCGGCTTTGTGCTGCAGACGACGATCAACCTGTTGCCCGAGGATTATCACGGGCCGACACGCGGGTGCGACACGGTGATCACGCGCGACGGCAGGTTTGTCTACTTTGCGAATCGCGACAAGGATTTTCTCTACAGCTTCAAAGCCGATCCAAAGACGGGCGCGCTGACTCCGATGACGCGGACAAGCAGCGGCGGCAAGATTCCGCGGAGTTTTACGCTCGACCCGACGGAGCGATGGATGCTGGTGGCGAACCAGGATTCAAATCGTGTCAGCGTCTTTGCGCGGAATACCGAAACCGGCGAACTGGCCGACGCAGGCAAGAACTTTGACGCAGCAACGCCGATGCGCATCCTGTTTATGTAGCTGCGGGTGGCGATTCAGGCGCCGATGAGGGCAGGCCGGCGTGCGCCGAGGCCGTGGCGCTTTTCCGGTTCCTGGGCAACGGGCACACGGGCCAGTTCCCATGCGGAGCGGTCTTTCAAGAGGCGGGAGACAAGCGCAGTGTGCATGAAGTGGCCGGCGCGCTCGGCAATCACTTTGCCTTCGATTCGCTTACCTGCGAGGGCGAGATCGCCGATGAGGTCGAGCACCTTGTGGCGCACATACTCATCCCGAAAACGCAGCGGGCCGTTCTCAGGACCGTTCACGCCGAGAATGATGGCGTTGTCCGGGCCTGCGCCGCGAATCAGACCCATATCACGAAGCTTTTTTTCGTCGGCTTTGTAGCCAAAGGTGCGCGCGGCGGCGATGAGAGAACCGTAGGTTTCGGCGGCCAGGTCAACACTGGTCTGCTGACGACCGATCGGGGCGGGGAAGTCGATGGAATACTCGATGCGATAGCCCGTGCCGGGATAAACGCCGATGAACTTGTTGCCCTCGCGGACCTCGATGGGTTTGAGAACGCGGATGTATTCGCGCTGGCGGCGCTGGGTGCGTATGCCGGCTTTCTCCAGAGCTTCAACGTAAGGCAATGCGCTGCCGTCGAGGATGGGCAACTCAAGGTTGTCGAGCTCAACAATCACGTTGTCGACGCCCATGCCGATGAAGGCGGAGAGAAGATGCTCGGTTGTCGAGATGAGTACGCCCTGGCGCATGAGGCTGGTGGCGTAGCTGACCTTGGCGACATTGCGGCCGATGGCGGGTATCTCAAAGTCGTCGAGATCGGTGCGGCGGAAGACGATGCCGGAGCCAGCGGGCGCGGCCAGCAGCCGCATGGTCACAGGGGCCCCGGAGTGCAGACCGATTCCGGCGAACTCAATCGGCTCAGCAATGGTCTGCTCAAAATGCGCTGACGGCGGCAAAGTACCTCTCCGAGACCTGTACAAAAAGGGAAATCAGTCGCCAGATTAGACGGGAAATCCAAAAAGCAGTTGTGGTAATTTTGCCACACTGTAGGGCTCAAATGGCCGCAATTAAGCGTCTTTCGGCCTGAAACATTGCAGAATCAGAAAGTTGTATTGACGTATGGTTGACTCATGCCGTTCGTAACGAGTCTTGGGCTCATGAAATCCGATGGGCCGGAAGGGTATGCCCTGGAGGGTATTTTGGCCGTTTTCGCATGGTTCTCGATCGGGGCAGCGGTGGCATGCGCGTTTTGGATTGCGCCGGATGAGGGTTCAGCTGCGATGTGAGGCGCCTGTCAGGGAACGAAGTAGAATCGGTGAGGCTTTTCGATTGCGGACTGGTGAGGAAAGGTGCTGATGATGGACGAGAGTCCGGTTGCCGCGCGAGCGTTGCTGGCGGGTGCGCGGCGTAAAGAGAAGGCATTGATCGAGCTGGCGCGCCGGCTCGTGCTGGTGGAGTCGCCCTCGGATGTGAAGTCGGCCGTGGATGCATGCGTTGCCGTGACCGCGGCCCGGGCGATGGAACTGGGCGGCCGCGTGAAGCGGCACAGGCAGGCGCGTTTTGGCGACCTGCTCGAGATTCGCTTCGGGCCCGCGCGCAGGACGGGGCGGACACTGGTGCTGGGGCATCTCGATACGGTGTGGCCGCTGGGCACGCTGAAGAAGATGCCGTGCAGAGTGAGCAGCGGAAAATTGTGGGGCCCTGGGACGCTCGATATGAAAGTTGGCGTGGCGATGGCGCTTACGGCGCTCGAGATGCTGCTCGAGGCTGGCCTGCTGGAGCGTGAAGTGGTGCTGCTGCTCAACAGCGACGAGGAAGTGGGCAGCCCAGCGTCGAGGCCGGTTACGGAACGGCTTGCGAAGGAGTGCGACGCAGTGTTTGTGCTGGAGCCGGCGCAAGGCCTGGCCTACAAGACAGCGCGCAAAGGCACCGGCAACTGGCGCATCGATGTGAAGGGCATAGCGGCGCACGCCGGGGTCGACTTCGAAAAAGGCGCAAGCGCGATCCTGGAAATGGCGCGCGTGATTGAAACCGTCAGCGGCTGGACTGACCTGAAGCGCGGGCTCACGGTGAGCGTCGGCACAGTGGGTGGGGGATCGAAGACGAATGTGATTCCTGCCGAAGCGTGGGCGGAGGTGGATGTGCGGATCGCGCGCAAAGCCGACGGAGCACGGATCGAGCGCCGGTTCAAGGGATTGAAGGTTACAGACAGGCGCTGCACGCTGACGGTGACGGGTGGCATCAATCGGCCGCCGATGGAGCGCACGCGCGGCACGGTGAAGCTCTACGAGCGGGCACGCGCGCTGGCGGGCGAGCTGGGATTTGCGCTGACGGAAGCGGCCACCGGCGGCGCATCGGATGGCAACTTCACTTCGGCTCTGGGCGTGCCGACGCTCGACGGCATGGGCGCGGTGGGCGCAGGCGCGCATGCCAGTCACGAGTCGGTAACGATTGAACACCTTGCTGCGCGAACGGCGCTTCTGGCGGGGCTGCTGCTCGGCGCGTAAGATGCCGTGGCGCCAGAGCAGCCGTGCCGTTGAAGCCGAATTGTGCTGCGCTCATCCTGATACACTCCATGAAAAAGACGGGAGCCATTTTTTGACGATGAATCAGATAGTTCCGGCGATTTTTGTGGTCGCCCTTGCAGCAGCCGCAACAGGCCAGACCAAAGCGAAGCCGGCGACCGCCAGCGCGAAGCCGGCGAGAACGGCAGCTGCGGCGCCGAGTGTAAAACTGCCGCCTGGAGTGCCGCCGGTGCATGGCATGATGCACACGGCGTTTTCACTGCGCTATCAGGAGATCAAAATCGGGACCGGCAAAGAGGCCCAGCCCAACGAGATCTACAAGGTGCTCTATACCGGGTGGCTTGCGGCGACGGGCCACAAGTTCGATTCGTCTGAGGACCATCGCCAGCCCGTGAGAGATAAGGACGGCAAGCCGGTGCTTGGTGCCGACGGAAAACCGGAGCTCGGCGAGCCGCAGCCGATCAGCTTTCCGCAGGGATTCAGCCGCGTGATTCCAGGATTCGATCAGGGCTTCGACGGAATGAAGATTGGCGGCAAGCGCCGGTTGTTTATCCCCTGGCAACTGGCGTATGGTGCGCGGGGCCGGCCGGGACCGGATCCGGCGCATCCCGGGATCCCGTCGAAGGCCGATCTGATCTTCGATATCGAGCTGGTCGATGCGATGGAGATGCAGATGCCCCCGGGCCACCCCGGAATGCAGATGCGCCCGGGCGCGCCAGTACCGCCGGGCCATCCACCTGTGAACGCAGCGCCCGCCACTCCATCGGCTCCCGAGCATCCGACGACAACAGCCCAGCCGTCAGCGACTCAGCCGCAACAGTAGTTGAAGGGTTATGCCACGCCGGCGGGCAGTTCCGGCGTGGCGGCCAGCAACTGACGCGTGTAGGATTCGCGCGGAGCGGCACAGAGAGCTTCGGCCTCGCCTGTTTCGACCAGGCGGCCTCGCTCCATCACGGCGATGCGGGTGCTGAGGTAGCGCACCAGGGGCATTGAGTGAGAGATGAAGAGATAGGTCAGGCCGTAGTCGCGCTGCAGACGGCGCAGCAGATTGACGATCTGCGCACCCACGCTGACGTCGAGCGCGGAGACCGGCTCATCGAGAATCAAAAGCTTCGGCCGAAGCGCGAGGGCGCGCGCGATGTTAATGCGCTGGCGCTGCCCACCTGAGAACTCGTGCGGATAACGCCCGAGAGCTGATTCATCGAGGCCTACCGCGGTAAGGAGTTCCGCGGCGCGCGAACGCAACGCGCTGCGCGAAGCCGATTTGCCTGCTTCGACTCCGTGGATCACCCAAGGTTCGGTCACGATATCGAAGACACGCATGCGCGGATTGAGCGCGGCATAGGGATCCTGGAAGACAGGCTGCATCTGACGGCGCAGTGCGCGCATCTCGGCATGCGATGCACCGGCGAGGCGGATGCCATCGATGCGGATCGCGCCTTGCGTCGGCTCGACGAGGCCAAGAATCATACGCGCCACGGTGGTTTTTCCTGAGCCGGATTCGCCAACCAGGCCCAGCGTTTCTGCCGCTTCGATGGTGAGCGAGACGCTGTCGACGACGGTGTTGAGCTCGGTGCGCAGGCCCGCGCGGCGAGGATAGCTCTTTGAGACCGCATCGACTTCAACCAGCGCCATGCACCGATGGTACATGGGCAAGAGCGCTGGTTTCGCGCTAACTGAGGTTCGGGTGCAGCTTGAGGAAACCCGCCGCGCTCTGATAGGCGAAGGCGAAGGCTGCGAGCATTGAATCCTGGTAGTGGCCGGCGAGAAAAGTGAGCGAGACTGGAGTGCCTGGCCCGCCGATGTCGTCGTTGTTGCCATCATCCACCTCAGGTGGCCGCGGGGCGTCGGCGCCACGTAGACCGTTGGGCACGATGCACGCGGGATGGCCGGTGAGGTTGGTCACGACAAGTTGAAGGCCCGTGGTCGGCGTGACGATGATGTCGACGTCTTTAAAGAGCGCGGAGACTCTCTCGATTGCGATGGAGCGGGCGCGGTTGGCCTGAATGTATTCGACTGCCGGATAAAAGCGCGAGATGCGAAAGGTATTGGGCCAGTCCTCCGCGCCTTGCGCCGTCAGCAGACTGTCGCGGCCTGAGAGCGTAAGGTCGTCGAAAGCGGCGGCAGCTTCGGCGCTGAGCAGGGGAGTGATTGCTCCGTAGTGGAAATGAGGCAACGCCACGGGAATGAGATCGACGCCCATGGAGCGCAGCTTGTCGAGAGTGGCGAGATCATAGCGCTGGTCGTAGGCGCGGCGGGCGTGTGCGGCAGCCTGCTCAACATTGCGCTTTGCGAGCGCAGCTTTTTGTTCGGCGGTTTCGCCGGGTTCGGCTTCTTCAGGCTTGAAGGGCGGCACCAGATCGAATTCGCTTTTAAGATAGCCGATGCGCAGGGATTTTGGATCAGTGAGTCCGAAAGAGCCGAGCGGGACGGGCGCGACGGAAGTGTCTTTGCCATCGGGGCCGTAGATGGCCTTGAGAACGAGCGCGCAATCCTGCGCCGAGCGCGCGATGGGGCCGAGCTTGTCCATCGTCCAGCTAAGCGCCATGGCTCCGGTGCGCGGCACGAAGCCGAAGGTGGGGCGCAGGCCGGTGACGCCACAGCGCGTCGAGGGAGAGCTGATGGAGCCAAGAGTTTCAGACCCGATGGCAAAACCAACGCAGCCGGCGGCAACAGCGCTTGCCGGTCCGGCGGAGGAACCGCTCGAGCCCTGATGCGGATTCCATGGATTGCGTGTGCGGCCGCCGAACCAGACGTCGCCCATGGCAAGGGCGCCGAGCGTGAGCTTGGCCATGAGGATAGCCCCGGCAGCGTCAAGCCGCTGAACGACGGTTGCGTCTTCGTCAATGACCTGATGCTCACAGCCCCCTGCGCCCCACGTGGTGGGATAGCCCTTCACGGCGAGCAGGTCTTTCGCGCCCCAGGGTATGCCGTGCAGCGAGCCACGATATTTGCCGGCAGCGATTTCAGCGTCGGCAGATCTGGCCTGCGCGAGCGCGCGCTCCTCGGTGAGATTGATGACGAAGTGCAGCTTCGCGTCGTAGCGCTTGAGGCGCGCGAGATACATCTGCGTGAGAGCAAGCGAAGTTGTCTGGCGCGAACGAAGAAGCGCGGCGAGTTCACTGACTGTGGCGAAGGCGAGATCTTCGATGCGCGCGGGCGCGGACTGCGCAGTGCCGACGCCGTCTCCTTCGATGACTTGTTCGCCCTCAGGGCGGGGCAACTCGGCGCAATTCGGGTTGCAGATCGCACTGGCCGGCGGCTGCGGATGAAAGACGAATGCCGGCGCGACGGAGTTCGGCAGATGAAGCGAGCGGATCTGCTCGTAGCCATTGCGTTGATCGTTGAGTCCGTCGAGCATCATCTGCTGCTGCGCCGCCGTGAATGGGCCAACGCCGGCGAGGGCTGCTGCCTCATCAATCCTCTCGGGCGTGATCTTCGGCAGGGGCGCGGGCTTGCCGGCTGCGGCTGCGGCCGGCGTTTGCTGCGCCTGCGCGGCCAGCGTGTAGAGAATGCCGGGGAGCAGAGGGGAAGCGATGCCCACACGACT
>JBATYG010000319.1:0-4350 GCA_049673945.1 Occallatibacter sp. | reverse complement strand
CAGAAAAGTCTGCTCGATACTCGTCCACGGATGCAGAGTCTGTGGGCAGTTCGCGCCGTAAGTCAAAGCCGGATACTCATCCGTCCACGACGTTGGCGGCTTGGCCGGAAGCCACCGGTTCTCCACTGCGGTCGACGCCGCGTACGGCACACCCTTGAACGTCAAGACGCCGCCATCGACGAAGCCGCGCACCTTGCCATACTGTGTCTTCGCTACTGCGGATTGCGGAGTCGCGACATTGCCCGGCTCCTGATGAACACCCGTCTTCACGCTGTCAGAACCAAATGCAGGTTTGCTGAAGGCCACGCCCAACCCTGCGGTGGTCGATAGCAGCAGCGCCTCACGCCGCGTCAGAACAACAGAATCTTTCGATTTCGACATGACCAGCATCTCCCTATTCCGGCAACGCGTACTGCCCATCAACGTGGAACTTCCCAGTCGCAACCGGCGCCTCTGTATCCGGCTGTCCTCCGCCAATGCTGATCGTGTAATCCCCGTCCGCGATAATCGGATTCCCGTCCTCCGTCACCATGCCCAGATCGCGTGGCTTCAATTCGAAGTGCACCTTCTGGCTCGCGCCTGCATCCAGGTGTATCCGCTCAAAACCGCGCAGAGCAACGTTCGGCGCACCCTTCACCTGCGGGAACTTGAGATAGACCTGCACCACCTCGTCGCCCGCAATCTTTCCTGTGTTCGTCACCGTCACATCAGCAGGAACCGGCTGCCCGGCCGCAACCGGTTGTGTGGGGACAATCAGATCGCTGTAGCTGAACTTCGTGTAGCTCAACCCATAACCAAACGGATACAGCGGCTTCCCAGTGAAATAACGATATGTGCGGTTTGCCATTCCGTAGTCTTCGAAGTTCGGCAGTTGGTCGACACCCTTGTAGAACGTAACCGGCAGCCGTCCCGCTGGATTATTCTTCCCGCTCAGCGTCTCTGCCACCGCCGCGCCGCCCTCTTCGCCCGGATACCAGGCTTCCACAATTGCATTCGCATGTTCGTTGATCCAGTTCACCGCCAGCGCGCTTCCGTTCATCAGCACGACCGCAAGCGGCTTTCCGGTCGAAGCGACAGCCTCCACCAGGTCCTCTTCCGGCTGCGGAAGATCGATGCTTGTGCGATCTCCACCCAGGAATCCCGGTTCGCTCACCGGCATCTCCTCGCCCTCGAGCTGGCTCGTGATGCCTACGACTGCGATGACCACATCGGCATTTTTCGCCGCCGCAATGGCTTCAGGCGATACCGCGTTGTTGACTCGTGTCCAGAACAGCTCGGCATGCACCTTACCGTTGTTGCTGCCGTAGTTCATCTGTACTGCCGCCTTACGGCCTTTTTCCAGATGAACGCGGCCAACAACCGGCACGGGCTCATTCCCGCCGCCGAAGGTCATGGCCACCGGCTTATCGTTGACCGTCAGCCTTCCAAACCCAAGGCAACGGACGCCGAGAATAAAGTCGCCCGTTTCCTGGGGCGTGAGGAATCCAGACCACTGCACCCCAAAGGTCTTCTTGCCGGCGACTTCTGCCGGTAGGCTCTCTTTTGTGAGGTTCACGTTGGGCTCCGTACGGCTGAGGATGGGAGCGCTCTTCGTCTCAGAGCCCGGGCCTCCGCGCATCCCATCGTTGTAGTCGGCTTTCAGGCCAGGCTTGCCGTCCTGCGTGGTCAGCAGAGCATTTGGAATCGGGGTTCCTTCGGTGCGCAGGAACTGTGTGCCCGGAACGAATGTGATGGATGCGTTAGGAAACTCTGCCTTGAGACCTTCCATGATCGAAACAATGTGCGTGGGCTGGCCAGCGTAATTTCCAATCAGCGGCCGCGTCTGGTCCGCAAGGGGCCCGACAACGGCAATCTTCCTGATGGAGGACCTCAGCGGAAGCAGACCGTCGTTCTTCAGCAACACCATCGACTCGTTCGCCAGCTTCCGCGCTTGCGCCCGATGCTCCGCGCTGTCCAGATCCTTCTCGTCAATTTTCGTGTAGGGAACCATATCCGGCGGATCGAACATACCCAGCTTCATCCGCGCCGTGAACAACCGGATCAGCGCATTGTCGAGCACGCTCTCCGGCAGATATCCCTGCTGCACCGCGTCCACATACGCTTTCTCAACCGGCTCGCCGAATCGCTTCGTGAACGTCACGCACTCGTTGTCCATCCCACGAATGACTGAGATCGCCGCCCCCTGCGCCTGCGTCGGACGATAGCGATGGTTTGCGGCAACGTCCCTCACCGCATCGCAGTCCGACACCACGTATCCCTGAAAACCCCACTTGCCGCGCAATTGGTCCTGCAACAAATATTGGTTCGCGCACGCCGGCTCGCCATTGATCGCGTTATACGCGCACATCACCGAGCCCGCTTTTCCCTCAACCACCGCCGCGCGAAACGCCGGCTCATATGTATCCACCTGATCGTGTTTGCTCACATCTACGTCAGCGAAGTGGCGCGTCGGCTCCGGTCCGCTGTGCACCGCATAGTGCTTCGGCGTTGCGATCGCGAGGTAATACTTCGGATCGGTTCCCTGCAATCCCGTCACGTAGGCAACTCCCATCCGCCCCGTCAGAAAAGGGTCTTCCCCGTAGGTCTCCTGCCCTCGACCCCAGCGTGGATCGCGAAAGATGTTCAAATTGGGCGACCAGAAATCCAGTCCGCCCATAATTCCCGTGTGCCCCTCACGCAGATTTTGTACATGCTTGATGCGGCCCTCAATCCCGATCTGCCCGGCCATCGTGTGAATGCCCGGCGCGTCGAACGTCGCAGCAAGCCCTACCGGCTCCGGATACTCCGTCACGCCCTCGTTGATCACACCGTGGAGAGCCTCGCTCCACCATTGGTACGCAGGGATCTTCAGCCGCGGCACAGCAGCCGAGTTGTTCTGCATCTGCGTCGCCTTCTCTTCAAGCGTCATGCGGTGAACCAGGTCCGCAGCCCGTTGCTCGGGGGAAAGTTGCGGGTTCAGATAGGCCGGATTCGCGGTATCCTGCGCTGCACCTGGCTTGGCAGCCAGGCCTATTGAAAACACTCCAACACCGACAACAAGGCACTGAACAACTCGTATCAAACGGAATTTCATGCTTTTCTCCAGCTTTGAGTTAAACGATGGCTCAAGGTTCGAGCGCGAACGATCTGCCATTGAACAGCAACCTAGCGAAACTGATTCAGATGGTCTCTCCAGTTCTCCCAAACACGCGTTCTTCGAGCAGTTCACTTAACGTTCCTCTGAACTTCCTTGCCACCGTAATCAATCGAAACACTTGCCACATCGGTCGCGCTAACGCCTACGCCATGTCCGGTGCCGACCAGCACAACGAGGAATTTGCGGTGTTCGATCATTCCGGGGTATGAACCCTGGCGTTCGCCGATGGTGAGAGTCGAAGTGCGATCATCCCAACGGATCGGAATCACGGAATGCCGGCCCTGTTCGTACTCATAGCCGTCGCCGGCATCTTCATAAAGATCAAACTGGCCGTCGGCGCCGCGATAGATACGGAGTTCGATTGGTGCCCCGGGATCTTGCGCAGCATACTCAATCTGCGGCCCCATCGGAACAATTGAACCCGCGCGTACAAAGAGCGGTATGCGATCGAGAGGTGCGTCAGCTTCAATCTCCTGGGCGCCTGTCAGCGATTTGCCGGTCCAGAAGTCGTACCATGCGGGTGCTGCCGGCAAGTACACGTCGCGTTTGGAGGCATCTGCTTTGAGTATTGGGTTGACGAGGATAGCAGGGCCGAACATGAATTCGTCGCCCAAATTCCAGGCCTTCGGATCCGTGCGCCAGTCCATGATGAGCGGCCGCTGGATCGTGTAATCGCCGCTCGTTACCTTCCATGCCAGCGAATAGATATAGGGCATCAGACGGTAGCGCAGCTTATCGTAATTCACCAGGATCGGCTCGACCTTGTCGAAGCTCCACAGTTCGTTATGGGGTCGGTGCCCATGAGTGCGGAAGATGGGACAGAACGTGCCGTACTCGAACCAGCGCGCGTAGAGCTCCTGGTATGCGGGATCGGCGAGAGGGTTGTCGTGGGGCGGCCAGTACCCTCCAATATCAGTGGTCCAATATGGATATCCGGAAAGGGCAAAATTGAGTCCGGCCGGGACCTGGTGGCTCAGCCCCCAATAGGTCCCGTAGACATCGCCAGACCACACAGTAGCGCCTACGCGCTGCTGACCGAGGAACGCCGAGCGTGTAAGCAGAAACACTCTCTTGGTCGGGTTTTGCGCCGTCCAGTGCTCTTGCACACCGAGCGTGTGCGAAAACGGGAACACGTTCGTGAATTCGGCGCCATTGCCGATCGCCAGCTTTCGGCTGCTCAGGATGGCATCCCCCATGTGCGGCCAGTATTCTTC
>JBATYG010000318.1:0-1884 GCA_049673945.1 Occallatibacter sp. | reverse complement strand
GAACGGGTGAACTACTATGCAACCGCTCCGGCGCCGGACACGGTTGGCAAGCTTGCAGCCGATCTCGCGGATAAATTTGGCATAGAGCTCCCGCTCACGGATCTCTTCTACTGGGGTGGCCCCGAATCAAAAGAGAAGGAAATCACCGGAGCTGCCAACGTCGGTCCCAGTCAGATCGGTGGCGTGAGCTGTCAGCACTACGCCTTCCGGCAGGCGGGCCTGGACTGGCAGGTCTGGATCCAATTGGGTGACTATCCGCTTCCACGAAAGCTGGTCATCACAACGATGACCGACGAGGCGCGGCCACGATATAGCACCACCCTCACATGGAATCTCGCGCCCGCGTTTAACGAGTCGGCCTTTCAGTTCGATCCGCCGCCGGACGCGCACAAGATCACACTGGCCGTTGAAGATTCGTCCGCCAGCGGCGGAAAGTAAAGGGAGGATGCCGTGTACAAAGCTATCTGCTACCCATTGGTTGGAATCCTCGCGCTGACGCTTGCCGCTGCCCCATCCGCGAATGCCCAGCGGAGAGGCGGGGGCGGTGAGGTGTCGCGCGGCAGCGCGCGAAACAGCGTCAACCACGCGCCCAGCAACAACATGAATCGCAATGCAAACGTGAATCACAATGCAAACTTTAATAACAATACCAATGTGAATCGCAATACGAACGTGAATGTGAATCGAAACGTCGATGTGAACGTTCACAACGATTATCACGGCGGGTATTACGGCGGCGGCTACTATGGGGGCGGTTGCTGCTATCACCCAGTTGCGACAGCGGCTGCGGTGACGGCGACCGCGATGGTGACGGCAGCGGTGATTGGGTCAGTGGTGAACACAGTTCCCCCTTCGTGCGTCGTGACGATGGTCAACGGAATCACCTACCAGCAGTGCGGCAGCACCTGGTATCAACCGCAGTTTGTCGGCGGCAATACAAGTTACGTCGTGGTAAACGCTCCGAGATAGGGATGTCACAAAGCCGAACCATACCGTCTGCGCGGGCCGTCTGTGCGGGCGCATGTCGCGCTGCCCTGCTTCTCAACTCCGCCACTTCAGTTCGATCGGGCCATCGAGCGGATGCTTCCCTGCCCCGTCGAGGCGCGCCTGTTTGAGCGCGAAGTACCATTTGGCGGGCTTGTCGGCGTCGTCAATGAGCATGAGGCTGGGATTGTGCCGCAGGCCCTCGGCCTGCTGAATCATTGTTTCCTGATCCTGGCGGACGAAGCGCGCGCCGAAGAATTTGGCGATGGGCGTGACGAGCGGCACGTGGTAAAAGACGTTCCACGCGGCGATTACGTCGATGCGGCAAGTGGAGGCGGTGACGGGGGTGACGGTGGTGAGGCTGGAGAACCACTTGTCGCCGCAGCGAATGACCTCAGTACGCCGGTTGGGCAGCGTGAAGTCGATAGTGGTTTCAATGGGCTGGCCGTAGACACCGAGAAGCTTGTAGGGCGCGGAGTTACCGCTGGGCGCGTGCGCACTCATGCGGAAGCCTTCGGGGATGGGCTCGAACTTCTTTGTCTTTTCGCGGATGCTTGCGCGGGAGCGCCACCACCAGGCCTGGTGGACGAAGGGGCCGTGCGCGGGGTCCATGAGGCCGATGATGCCGTGATCGACGTTGCAGGGCAGGCCGGCGGAGAGAAACGCGGTGCGGAATTTTGGACTAAACTTTGCCAGCTCGGGGACAGCCTTCGTTACCGCAGAGCCTTTTTTCCCGGGCGCTGGAATGTAGATCCAGGCATGGCCGTCGCGCTCTTCGCAGGGAAAAGCAGTGGCGTAAATCCTTGTCGCGTCGAGATGGTCTGCGCTGGTGAGCGAGGGAATGAGCTCGCACTGTCCGCTGCATGGCTCGAACTCCCACCCGTGGTAGCGGCAGGTGAC
>JBATYG010000317.1:0-3334 GCA_049673945.1 Occallatibacter sp. | reverse complement strand
GGCAATTCCCGTTCGCCTTCTTCTTACCATCGCTGCTGCCCTCCTGTGCGCCTCCGCACTGCGCACACGCGAAAGCTGCGTGAGTAGATGGGCTAAGGACCGCAAATGTTGTAAGAACAGAGCGCCGGGAAGCGGCAATTTGGTTGCGCCGTGGGAACGGAAGCGATCGGAGAAGATATTGCGCGAGCAGGACCGGGGGCTTCGAGTAGTCTGATTCACAGGAGATCCGCACCCTATGCTGAGACATTTGTGCCGCCTGCTCGGCGGCTTTGCCTGTATGTCCGCAATGGCCGTTTCGCTCAGCGCGCACCAGACTACGACTGATGCGCCGAAGGAAAACTACGTTCGCGCGCATTACACGAAGTATGAGTACCGGATCCCGATGCGCGACGGGAAGCGGCTGATGACGGAGGTCTACGTGCCGAAGGATGCAGCGGGCGGCCCGTATCCCTTCCTGATCAACCGCACGCCTTACGGTGTCGATCCCTACGGGGAAGATGAGTACGTGACGCATCTGGGGCCGTCAGACGAGTTTGAGAAATCGGGCTACATCTTTGTGAACCAGGATGTGCGCGGGCGCTGGATGAGCGAAGGAACGTTTGTGGAGATGCGACCGCACATCGACGATAAGAAGTCGCCGCAGGATGTGGACGATGCCTCGGATATGCACGACACGATCGACTTCCTGCTGAAGCATGTGCCGAACAACAACGGCAAGGCTGGCATCTGGGGCATTTCGTATCCAGGCTTTTACACGTCGGCGTCGATCATCGATTCGCATCCGGCGCTGGTGGCGGCGAGCCCGCAGGCGCCGATGACGGACCTCTTCATGGGCGACGATTCCTATCACGGCGGGGCCTTCATGCTGGCGGCGAACTTTGGCTTCTATGCGTTTTTCAAGCCGCAGACAGAACCGATGAAGAGCGATTCTTCGGCGGCCTTCGATTTTGGCACGCCAGATATGTACAGCTTCTATCTGAAGGCGGGCAATATCGAGAATCTCGACAAGGAGTATCTGAAGGGATCGAACTGGCTGTTCAACGATCAGTTCAAGCACGACACGTATGACACGTACTGGAAAGAGCGCAATCTTGCGCCGCACATGAAGAACGTGCACGCGGCGGTGCTGGTGGTGGGCGGATGGTATGACGCGGAAGATCTGAGCGGGCCGTACAAGACGTTCAATGCGATCAACAAGCTGAATCCAAACGCGCAGACGACGCTGGTGGAAGGGCCGTGGGTGCATGGCGGCTGGGCGCGCGGTGAGGGCAGCAGTTTGGGCGATATTCAGTTTGGCGCGAAGACAGGCGAGTATTTCCGATCGCAGGTCCAGTTCCCTTTCTTCGAGCACTACCTGAAGGGCAAGGGCGCGGCGCAGCCGAAGGCGGTGGTGTTTGAGACCGGCACGGATGTCTGGCGCAGCTTTGACAGCTGGCCGCCGAAGGAAGGGACGGCGAAGATGCTGTATTTCCACGCGGGCGGGAAGCTGAGGTTCGATGCGCCGAGCGAAGAGAAGAGCGTGGACGCATATGTGAGCGATCCGAATCACCCGGTGCCGTATGTGGGCTACACGACGAACACAGTGCCGCAGCGCTACATGGTGGACGACCAACGCTTCGCCAGCACGAGGCCGGACGTGCTGGTGTATGAGACGGACCCGCTGACGGAGGATGTGACGATTGCAGGGCCGATATCCCCGAAGCTGAAGGTGGCGAGTTCGGGGACGGATT
The DNA here is from genome assembly GCA_049673945.1 of Occallatibacter sp. Lineage (GTDB taxonomy): Bacteria > Acidobacteriota > Terriglobia > Terriglobales > Acidobacteriaceae > Telmatobacter. The sequence goes on along the minus strand of JBATYG010000317.1, from coordinate 1,604 downwards.
CGGATTTCGACGTGAAGCTGATCGACGTGTATCCCGATGACTACGAGGGAGAAGAACGGCCGAACAAGCACGTTCTGGATGCGCCGCCCGTACAGATGGGCGGCTACCAGGAGATGGTGCGCGGCGAGCCATTCCGCGCGAAGTTCCGCAATAGCTGGGAGAAACCGGAGCCGCTGGTGCCGGGCCAGGAGACGGCAATCAACTTCACGATGCCGGACCTGTTTCACACCTTCAGAAAAGGGCATCGCATCATGGTGCAAGTGCAGAGCTCGTGGTTTCCGCTGACGGATAGAAATCCGCAGATCTTTACGGATATTCCCTATGCGACGCCGGAGCAGTTCCAAAAAGCGACGGAGCAGGTCTTCCACGAGAAGGACGCGGCCTCAGGGGTGGAAGTGCTGGTGATGCCGCAGCCGTAGGGCAAGCACATCAACTTGTGGGGCTGCGCAGGCCGTCGGCCGGCGCGGCCATGGCGAGCATGAGAAGCATGAGCAGCGTGGCGGCGGGGATGACGAGAATCCCCGCGCGAATGGTGCCGGTGGCGGCGGAAACCCAGCCTGCGAGCCAGGGCAGGATGGAGCCACCGAATCCGGCGGCCGCCAAGACCCATCGCGAATGCGAGGTGTGCCGGGCGAGCGAAAAGAAATCCGATAAGAGAAGCGGAAAGATGGGTGCGAGGCCGACGCCCAGGCAGAACATGCCGACGCTGCGCAAGCCGAGCGAAGGGGCGAGAGCCAGAGTGGCACCGGAGATGACGGCCAGGGCGGCACTGAAGCGGAAGACCAGCGCGGAGCGCGTGCGAAGAAGCAACAAGGAAGCGAGACCGCGCGCAACGAGGAATCCGGCCCAATAAAGCGAGGTGGAGGCGGCTGCAAAGACAGCGCCCCGGTGCCCAGTGCGCAATGCGTAGGTGGCGAGCCACGCCGCAGAGGTGTTTTCAACGCCAACCTCGAGAAAAGCCGCGAACCCAAAGATGACGATGAGGTGCAGGCTCGCGAGGGAGTTGCCGCCGGAAGATGCCGACGCGGGCTCGGGGGCATCGCGGAGCCACAGGGCACAAGAGATTGCAGCGAGAGCGGAGGCGATGGCCAGGGCCGCATAGGCGACGCGGTAGCTGTGATGCAGGAGGATGCGCGCGGCGAGAAGCGGGGCGAGGAGCGCGCCGGCGCTCCATGTGAAGTTGAGGAATGTGAGCAGTGAAGCGCGCATTTGCGGAAAAGCCCGGCCCACGAAGAGGCTGACGCCCGTCATGGGGACGCCGACCCCGATGCCGAGCAGAAAAAAGGCCAGCATCAGCAGGGGCCACGCGGCAGAGGCGACAAATAAACAGATGGCGGCAGCAAAGGCGAAGCCGATGGCGATGGCGCGGGCGTAGCTGGAGCGGCAGAGAAGCGCGCCCAGGGTTGTGCCGGCAAAGTAGAGCAGAAAGATCAGGCCCGATTGCCGATCATCCAGATGAAAAGTGGAAACGAAGGAGGGGAGCAGCGGGCCGCCGATGGCGTGCAGGATGCCGGTGAGAGCGAAGACCGGATGCAGCAGCGCGAGGGTGGAGCGCGTTGAGTTTCTGCGCATGGAGTTGAGCTCTAGCCACGCTTGGCGCGCGT
>JBATYG010000316.1:0-2196 GCA_049673945.1 Occallatibacter sp. | reverse complement strand
CGACGGCAAGCTCGAGAACTACCTCATCGGCCGCGCGCCCATCCGCGATTTTCCCCAATCGAACGGACATGGCCGCGCCGGCGCAGCCGGGGCCCCGCATCCCGCCCTCGGCGTGCTCAAAGTCACCGCTGCCAACGGCATCAGCGACGACGAGCTGAACAAGAAGCTGCTCGCTCTCGCCAAAGATCGCGGCCTCGCCAGCGTCTACTATGTCCAGACTCTTGGCGGCGCTCTCACACCCCGCCTGCTCTATCGCATCAATGCCGACGGACGCCGCGAGCTCGTCCGCGGCGCGCGCCTTGCCGATCTTGACCAGCGCGCCATCCGCTCCGGCATTGAGGCCGCGGGCAATACCCTCTGGGTCGCCAACTATGCCGGCGAGATTCGTGAAACCGTTCTCGCTCCCGCGCTCCTCCTCGACGACGTCACCATCCGCCGCGCCAACGAGAAGAACGACAAGCTGCCCTTCTATCCTCCACCCGAGTAGAAGGGCTTTCAGCATTTAGCTGGCAGGTAGAAGCTAGGAGCTGCCCTTTGCCTTCCACGCGCCCACGATCGCGCCCATCACCACCATGCCCAGCAGCCAGAAGCCGGTGTTGATCCAGAACAGGCTCAACGGCCGCAGCTCGAAAGCGTACTCGGTAGCCCATATCGTCAGCACAAAGCCGAGCCACAGCAAGAAAGCCGTTGCGACACCGCGCACCACCGTCTGCGGCCCGGTGCTCTGCACGAAGTAGGAGAGCGCTGCCGCCACGCCGATCGCGGCTAGAATTGCGATCCCATACTGGAAGGCGGGATTGACTCCCTGCGACATCAGCCACTCGCGTGTGCGCCCCGTACCCGCAAGCCATGCCTGATTGAAAAATGAGTACCAGGCGGCCTCAAGAAGGAAGCAGACGATCCCGGCCACCAGAATCGCCACGTAATTCTGCCTCACCCGCCGCCCCAAAAGACCGGAAGCATCACTGGCCATTGCTGCGCCCTCCACGGCGTAGGATGCACACTACTCGACTCTTGGACTCGCACGCAAGATCAAATTCTCCAGCATCCGCGCACCGCCCTGCGGTCCGCCCACTCTGCGACCGGTAGAATGCAGAGCATTCAAGGAGGGCCGCCATGCTCGAGCGAATCGCCGACGGACGCACTGATCTGGTCTTTGAATTCATCGCAGCCGGTGGCGCGCCAACCGCCAAAGCTCCCGATGGCGCTTCCCTCATCCAGCACTGCGCCTACTACGGCGACGTCTCCGCCATTCGCTTTCTGATCACCCATGGCGAATCCCTGCAATCGCTGGGCGATGACATGGGTTTGAACGCCGCCGCTTTCCACGGCCACTGGCGTCTCTGCCAGTTCCTTCTCGAGCAAGGCTCCGACGCGAACTCTTCCGATGCCAACACGGGCGAGACGCCATTACACTCTGCCCTCTCTTCCGCACGCGACGCGCAGCGCTGGGTGGTCACCGTGTTGCTTGATCATGGAGCCGATCCGAATCGCACCACCAAACCCATGATGGAAACCGGCGCATTCATGCGTGACGTTCGCACCTGCGGAGAAACGCCTCTCCATCGAGCCGCGTCCTTTGCCGACGAAGAAACGATCCAGCTTCTTCTCGATGCCGGAGCCAAAATCGATGCGAAGGATATGAACGGCGACACGCCGCTCAGCTGGGCAAGCTGGCACCTGCGGCCCGACTCGATTCTCAGAAAGCTTTGCTACGGTTCGTATTCAATTCGCGCCGGCAGACTCTCCATGGACGCCTGCCTGCTCGGCTCACCGCACCAACACGCTCACTGAAGCGGAATTCGGTACACCGTCAGCGAATACGGCTGCAACTCCACCGGAGAACTATCGGAACTCTTGGCGAGTATTTAACCCAAAGAGAAGATAACGTGGATTTCGACTTCGACGGGCCTTGGGATGGCCATAACCTCGAAGGGTCTATATCGCCAATGACGAAGAGCGTCAAGCGCTGCATTACGAAGCATCGGGTTGCCATCAATTGGTTGCATGCTTTCAATATGACCGTCCGGGCCGATCGTCGCCCTCACGTTAACTGTTCCCTGCATGCGTGCGGTCCTGGCTTCTACCGGATACACGGGAATGGCCTTCATCAGAAGCATCGGCCATCGGGTTTTCGAGAGGTCAGAAAATGTGATTTTCGTCAGGTCGACGGGAACAGCGGTTGGAGGGGGAGCA
>JBATYG010000315.1:0-2135 GCA_049673945.1 Occallatibacter sp. | reverse complement strand
CGCCAACCCCTACCCCAATCTTCCCGACCCGCTCACCCTCAACAACGGCGACAAGGTAACAACACCTGCGCAATGGTGGGACCAGCGCCGCCCTGAAATCGTTGAAGCCTATTCGAAATACGACTACGGCTTCGTGCCCGCGCAGGTCCCCGCCGTCAAGTGGACCGTCGTCGCCACCGACCACGAGATGATCGGCTTCACGCCGGTCACAGCCAAAGACCTCATCGGCGAAGTCGACAATTCCGCATGCCCCGCGATCAGCGTCAAAATCCACATGACGCTTGTGACGCCCGCGCTCGCCAAGGGCCCGGTGCCCGTGCTCATGATGTTCGGCCCCGCAGGCTTCCCCAATCCCCACGAGCCCTCGCCGGATGAATTCACGCGGCTCAACGATGCCTTCAAGGCGCTGCTCATCCAGCAGGACCCGTCGCTGAAGGATGTCTTCGATCAGCATCCCGCGTGGCATCCCCTCCAGGCCACGCCCTTCCACTTCCCACAGCTCAACGCCGATGGCGATCTGCCCAACGAGTGGCAGCTCATTGCCGCCGGCTGGGGCTTCGTGCGCTTCGACCCCGCCAGCGTGCAGGCCGATAACGGCGCCGACATCACGCGCGGCATCGTCGGCCTCGTCAACAAGGGCCAACCCCGCACCCCTGACCAATGGGGCACCCTCCGTGCCTGGGCATGGGGAGCGGGCCGCGGCCTCGACTACCTCGAGACCGATCCCGCCGTCGATGCCAAACACGTCGGCGTAGAAGGCGTCTCGCGCTACGGCAAGGCCGCGCTCATCACCATGGCCTTCGACCAGCGCTTCGCCATGGTCCTCGTCGGGTCATCCGGCAAAGGTGGCGCCACGCTACTGCGCCGCAACTACGGCGAAGCCGTCGAAAGCCTCACCGGCGGCGAGTACTACTGGATGGCCGGCAATTTCATGAAATACGGCGCGTCCGATGCCACCTTCGGCTCCGGCAACCCCGGCCAGATTCCCGTCGACTCCAACGAGCTCATCGCTCTCTGCGCCCCGCGCCTCACCTTCATCAGCTACGGAGTGCCCGAAAAAGGCGATGCCCACTGGCTCGACCATGAAGGCAGCTTCATGGCCACCATCGACGCCGGCCGCGTCTTCACGCTCCTCGGCGCCAAAGCTCTCGACATCCCGGGCGACTACAAGACTGCTCAGATGCCGCCCGTCAACCAGGGCCATCTTGACGGCCAGCTCGCCTGGCGTCAGGACGACGGCGGCCACACCGACGCGCCCAACATGAAGTGGTTCCTGCTCTGGGCCAACAAGTTTATTGGCCACACACCGCCGCAATAGGATGAATCGAGCCGCCATCACGGAACTGTGCTGGCGTTAAAATCGGATCACAGTTCGGAGGAGGCACGCCATGGGTAGCCTGCTTTTCGAGGTTGCGGTCAGCATCCGTACGCCAGCATCGCCTCTGAGAGCGTCGGGTGCACGTGACCCGCGATGCCGTGAAGGCACCAGAGCAGGCTCAGTGTGCTGGAGCAGGCATGCTGGTCAGAATCCTCGACGTGGAGCGGAAGCGATGGAAGTCGCTGAAGCGAATCTGGTTCAGCTGTAAGCTGCCCCTGCGGCTCTGCCGCAGGACGACCTGTGCTGCGATTGGGAGCAGGTACTGCTGGTTGCCGACGGAGACGTGGTCGTAGTCCACGCTGACGAGTGTCTGGTGGATGGGATAGTGCTTCGGCACGTCGTCTGTAATTTGGGTGATGCGCCGGACCTCGCCAGTGGCGCTGTCGATGAACACCATACCGTGATAGCCGACGTAAACCACCTGCTCAGGACCGACACGAAGAACGAGATTCGAATTCTCTTTGGCGACGCGGTATTTGAAGACTTGCACAGTTCTCCCACCGAGCGCATCGTTCTCAAACCAGGAGATTTCCAGTTTTGCCGATAACCGGAAGAGTCCGCGAATGTTATTGCCGAAGATTCCGAAATCGAAAAGGCCACGCCCAGGATCGGAGCCACTGTCGAAACTTTTTTTGTGGTCCTTTTCGTATTCCAGAAACACCCACTCTTCCTGGTGGTCGAAATAGTTGAGCCGGCCGGTGAGCGTATCGATGGGCTTCCATTTGTTCCCGCTAATGGAACCAGCAAATCGCTCGGT
>JBATYG010000314.1:0-7996 GCA_049673945.1 Occallatibacter sp. | reverse complement strand
ACAATGCGCGGCGTCGATCCGCAATACGCCTGCCGCATCGCTCACGGATGCAGAAGCATCGAGACCGTGGCCAGATTGCGGCCGGATCTTGATCCGCAAGAGGAAAACAAGGTCATCGAAGGGATCGAGATGGAAGACACCGAAGGTGTCGAGATACTTCCCGGCGTCGTTGATCTTCTCTCCTCGCTTCCCTCCAGGCGTTGGACAGTAGTCACCAGCGCGACTGAGCCTCTGGCCCGTGTGCGCCTCGCCGCCGGGGGAGTGCCCGTTCCCGCGAAAATCATAACTGCTGAAAGCGTCGCGCAGGGCAAGCCGCATCCCGCACCCTATCTGGCCGGCGCTGCGCTGCTCGGCTTTGCAGCCGCCGACTGTGTCGTCTTCGAGGACTCTGAAACCGGGGCGAAGGCCGGTCGCGCCGCCGGGTGCACCGTGATCGCCACGGTCTTCTCTCACTCGATCCAGCAACTGCGAAACGCGCAGTTTATCGTCAACGATCTGACGCACGTTAGAGCCCGCTTCGAGTCAGGCGGCGAAATAGAACTTCAATTCACCCCTCTCGAGACCGCACGCTAGACCCTGCTACTCGTTCGCCTCGATCTTTCGGCCGCGCGCGTCCTGCAAGGGGCGGGAGTTCAGCTTGAAGATGGATCTGAAAGTCTCCAGCTGCGAGCGGCTGATGCCGATGATGTCTTCATAGACGTACCACCGGACTCCCTCCGTGCAGGGTGGCGTGGTTTCAGAACCCATGTAGGTCCAGTAACCGCGGTCGGCAGGCAGAAAACCTCCGGGGTTCACTATCTCACTGGTCTTTTCGATGGTTCCCGGAGCCGTGGGCAAATGGGACCACAACGTCGCCATCATCGCATTCGCGTCGTCCCGGTTGACCAGCAAGCGCACCGCAACTTCGGCAATCTTTCCATCGGCGCTCTTATGCACCATGTGGACGTCCATGTCGGTAAGTTTGCCCTTCACAGCCTCCTCGCTGGGGTGGTGAAAGTGAAACTGCTGCAGCTCATAGCGCACTCCGTCGGCAATGATGTAGCTGCCGGGGTTAACGTGCACAATAATGTTGTTCCCATTGTTTTCAAGCGTGACCGGGCCGCTGATGTAGTGAAACTCAATCGGCGGCAACGCCTTGTTCAGTTGCGCGCCCCGTATATCGATGGGAGACTGCTCGTGGCCTTCTGAACACGCTTTGTATGCAGGATCGAGCCTGCCCCAGTTCACGGGCCCCGTCTTACCCTGGTAGCTCCAGGCAGGGCTTTGCGCAGCGGCTGCGGTGGCAACAACGAAGAGAAACGCGGCAGAACCAGCAAAACGCATGAATGTCTCCTCTGGAGAAGGTCGCGCGGTAAATCCCAAAAAATTCTAAGATATCGACGCACCAAGCGCGAAAAAGAATGGGATTCCGATCAACGGAATCCCATTCCCGGTGCAACCACCCAATCTTGGTGCAATCAAAGCGGTCGGACTACTTCGCTGCGGCCACCAGGTTTGCCTGCTCAGCCAGTGCGGCGGCCTTGTCAGTCGCTTCCCAGGTGAATTCAGGCTCAGTGCGGCCAAAGTGTCCATACGCCGCCGTCTTCTGGTAGATGGGCCGGCGCAGGTTCAGGCTTTCGATAATGCTCTTCGGCGTCAATGAGAAGTTCTTGCGGACCAGCTCAGTCAGCCGCGCAGAGCTCAGTTTGCCGGTGCCGAAGGTTTCGATCAGCACGCTAACCGGTTCGGCTATGCCGATCGCGTAGGCAAGCTGAACTTCGACCTTCTCCGCCAGGCCGGCCGCTACGATGTTCTTTGCGATGTAGCGCGCGACGTATGCCGCCGAACGGTCGACCTTTGTCGGATCCTTGCCGCTGAAAGCGCCGCCGCCGTGACGGCCCGCGCCACCATAGCTATCCACGATAATCTTGCGGCCGGTCAGGCCCGTGTCGCCCATCGGTCCGCCAATCACAAATCGTCCGGTGGGATTGATGTGGTACTTGGTGTGCTCGTCGAGCCACTTGGCCGGCAGAACAGCTTGGATCACATGCTTCAGGACGTCGGCATGCAATTCATCGTTTGACACTGTCTCGGCATGCTGGCTTGAGATAACGACGGCGTCGATGCGAGCGGGCTTGCCGTGCTCGTCGTATTCCACCGTGACCTGGCTCTTGCCGTCGGGCCGCAGGTAGGGCAGCTTGCCGCTCTTCCGCACGTCGGTCAGCTGCCGCGTCAGCTTGTGCGCGAGCGAGATCGGTGCAGGCATCAGCTCCGGAGTTTCATTGGCCGCGTAGCCGAACATCATGCCCTGATCGCCTGCTCCGCCGATGTCAACGCCCTGGGCGATGTCGCCCGATTGCTTGTTGATCGAAGAGATCACGGCGCAGGTGTTGGAGTCGAAGCCATAGAGCGCATTGTCATAGCCAATCGACGCCACGACGCCACGAACCAGGCTCTGGAAGTCAACGTAGGCTCTGGTCGTAATCTCGCCCGCAATCACCACCAGACCGGTAGCCGTCAGAGTTTCTGCAGCAACGCGGCTATAGGGGTCGTCTTTGAGGCAGGCGTCCAGGATCGCATCGGAGATCTGGTCGGCTATCTTGTCCGGATGACCTTCGGTCACGGACTCAGAGGTAAACAAAAAACGGTCGCTCAACTTTGCATTCCTCCCCTTGAAGGGTTTTTGGATGGATGTCCCGCCGAGAAATCTACTACTGCTCGAAGGTCGAGCAAGCACGCGCAGGGCGACTGGCTGTCCTGCATGGGGAGACAAGCATGCGCGTTCAGGGGCGTTGGCCGCAAGGCGCACTCATCTATGGTAATTGCGGGGAGGGCCGTGGAGCAAAGGTCCACAGCGAATGGGGCGGATTGGCCTTTGAAAAGCTGCAGGAGCCCAGCGAAGCGGACGGGCGCTTAAGCCCCTTCCGATCAAGCCACGTCCTGGCTGCCTAGCGGGAGAACAGCATGATGCTATGGACGACAAGGGCGTGCGTCTTGGCAGAGACGGTGTGCAGCGGAATCATGCTGTCCCACCAGCCCGCGCGTACGCCAAAATAACGCACTGTGAGAAACGCGGTCACCACGGCGGCCAGCATCAGAACGATCGCGCCTGCCCACCGGAGGCGCATTTCCATCGCTTCCCGTTGCGCGATCCGCTTTTTGCCCACATTGGCTGCAAACGCGGTCCAATCCTGCTCCTCAGAGGGCACATCGCCGGAAGCGGCGTATGCCTTCGTAAAGCGATCAGTCCAGTCATTCATATCCAGCCCGACCGCGCCCACATAGCCACGCACAATTCCCTTGGTCAGGATGCCACCAGGGAGCGTGCGGAACCGATTCTGCTCGAGCGCAATCAGGTGGCGCTGGCTGATCTTTGTTACTTCGGTAATGTCTTCGAGCGCGACGCCTCGGGACAGCCGTGCAGCGCGCAATTCCTCACCAAAACTGCTCATAGGTAGCCAATTAGTGGGATTGGACCCCTTGGATTTCCACAACCAACATAAACCCGGTCCTGATAGACGTCAAAACTATTATCGGCTGGCCTTTTGTTTTCATGAATCTGAGGTAACCAGACGCGAAAAGCGGGCTGTTGCTGCATTGTGTACCCCCCATTTTACCTCGAATGCAGCCCCGGGCGGCTATCCGCTTCCAATATGTATGCGGCTGATTAGACAATAAGATAACTAACGAAACCGGGCTGCCGCAGCGCCACGCCGCATCCCGGCTGATAGGCTTATGAGCGGGTGCCAGGTAACCACTTTTCGCGTCGGAGGCCCTGCTGAAGATATGAACAAGCTTGTTTTCGCCAACCTTCTCCATAGACCACTTCGCTCCCTCATCAGCGTGCTGGCGGTGGCAATCGAAGTCGTCATGATTCTCTCGATCGTGGCCATCTTCATGGGTATGCTCGACGACCAGAAGGCGCGAACCAATGGCATCGGGGCCGACCTGATCGTCAGACCTTCGAACGCCAGCTTCATGAACGGCGTGAGCGGCGCGCCCATGACGGCCAGGCTCGCCGAAGTCTTCCGCAAAATGCCCCACGTCGCGGCCGCTTCACCCGTCATCACCAATTTCTCGATGGCCGGATCGGTTGAGATTCTCTACGGCATCGATTACCAGAGCTACAACGCGTTGAAGCCTTTTGTCTTTCTTTCCGGCGGCCCCTTCCGGGAGCCCTTTGATGTCATCGTCGATGATGTCTTCGCCCATGAAGGCAAGGGCCACAAGGTCGGTGACTCCATCACCATCCTGAACCATGCCTTCAAAATCTGCGGCATCGTCGAGAGCGGTAAAGGCGGAAGGAAATTGGTTTCGATCGACACTCTGGGCAGCCTGATGGGTGCGGACGGCAAGGCTTCCGTGATTTATCTCAAGGCCGACGATCCGGCGAACGACCGCGCCATCATTGACGAAATCCACCAGACGAAAGGCCTTGAAAATTACAAGGTGCAGACCATGGAAGACCTCCTTTCGATGTACACTCCATCGCGTTTTCCGGGATTCGATACCGCGCTTGACGTGGTCATCTCGATCGCGGTCATCGTAGGCTTCCTCGTCATCTTTCAATCGATGTACACCGCGGTTCTTGAGCGCACACGCGAGATCGGGATCCTGAAGTCGCTCGGCTCTTCGAAGCTGACAATCGTCGGCGTCGTCCTGCGGGAAACGGGGGTGCTGGCTGTGGCCGGTGTCCTGCTGGGCATCGCGGCAACCTATGCGGTTCGTGCTCTTCTCACGGTGAAGTTCGCAACCTTCAGCTTCGAGCTAACGCCGGCGTGGATCGGGAGGGGCGCATTGATCGCTTTTGCCGGAGCCCTGCTGGGGTCGCTCTACCCGGCGTGGATGGCCGCGCGCAAAGATCCCATCGACGCGCTCGCCTACGAATAGCCGGCCCCACCCCGCGCTCCAGCATCGAAGCCCGCCCGCTGCGGCGCGCGCGGGCCTTCTGCATGCTGGTGCCGGTAAATGAAGGACAGCCGCTCGCTCTAACCCAACTCATCAATTGCAGAAGGTCGGTTCTAAGTAGCCAAAGGTTTGGTTCCAGGCGTCGGCTCTTGGCAGAAACGAGACTCGCGCCAAAGCGGGTCGAAGGCGCTGCGCAATTTCCTGCGGCCGGCTTGCGGCAGGGGTTTTAAAGGCCGTCAGCCCATGACGGCTAGGCCATGATCGCAATCCCTCGACAGTGCTTGACACGGATGATAGGCTTCCCCGTGACTTCGTCCGGGTCTTTTCAACGCCTCGTCATTTTTCGGTCTTAAACCATTCACGTCTGGAGGGCATGTGACTGCACAGGCTTGGCTCTATCTCTGTTCGGGAGTCAGTATCTTCTCGCTCATTGTGGCATTTTGGTTCGATCGCAAAGCAGCAACTATCGATAGCGGCAAAGAGGCCCTACACCAGATTGCGAAGGCAATCATTAGTGGCTCAGGCGCCTTGCTGAAACTGAAGGGCAGAACGATTGCCGTAATTCTCAGCCTGCTCGTTCCAACCTTTGCCTGCGCCCAGACGGAGCAGGGAGGCGGAGGAGAAGCAAACCTCGTCCTGCCGGACCTATCGTCAGTGAACTTCCTCGGCATCAATGGCCATGCCCTTCTCACGATCGGGCTGCTCTTCTGCGCCGGCGGTCTGCTCTTTGGTCTCGCCATTTATGTGCAGTTGAAGAACCTGCCTGTGCATCACACGATGCGCGAAATCTCCGAACTGATCTACGAGACCTGCAAAACCTACCTCGTCACACAGGGAAAGTTCATCGTCCTTTTGTGGGTATTCATCGCGGTCATTATCGCGCTGTACTTCGGCTACCTCGCGCCGGTGCCGGGAAAATCGATCGGGGTCACGCTGCCGATTATTCTCGGGTTCAGCCTTGTCGGTATCGCCGGTAGTTATGGCGTGGCCTGGTTCGGAATCCGCGTCAACACTTTTGCGAACTCGCGCACCGCCTTCGCGGCATTGCGCGGCAAGCCCTACCCGGCATTCGCCATTCCGCTGCGCGCCGGCATGAGCATTGGCATGATGCTCATCTCGATTGAACTGCTCATCATGCTCTTGATCCTTCTCTTCGTCCCCCGCGATTATGCGGGTCCATGTTTCATCGGCTTCGCCATTGGCGAGTCGCTGGGCGCCGCCGCCCTGCGTATCGCCGGCGGCATCTTTACCAAGATCGCCGACATTGGCGCCGACCTGATGAAGATCGTCTGCAAGATTAAGGAAGACGATGCTCGCAACCCCGGCGTGATTGCAGACTGCACCGGCGACAACGCAGGCGATTCGGTTGGCCCCAGCGCCGACGGCTTCGAAACCTACGGCGTCACCGGCGTAGCTCTCATCACCTTCATTCTGCTTGGCGTCAAGAGTGCCACCACGCAAGTGGATCTGCTGGTGTGGATCTTCGTGATGCGCGTGGCCATGCTGGTTGCAAGCGCAGCCGCGTATTTCCTCAACGGCGCCATTGTGCATGCGAAGTACGCAAGCGCCGATGAAATGGACTTTGAAAAGCCGCTGACCTCGCTGGTCTGGATCACTTCGATAGTTTCCATCGTTCTGACCTACATCGTTTCGTACCTGATGCTTCCCACGCTCGGCGATGGCACCGTCTGGTGGAAGCTCGCTTCGATCATCTCCTGCGGAACCCTCGCTGGCGCTCTCATTCCCGAACTGGTCAAGGTCTTCACCTCGACCAATTCAAGCCATGTGAAAGACGTGGTCACATCCGCGCAGGAAGGCGGAGCCTCTCTCGGCATCCTCTCCGGATTCGTTGCCGGCAACTTCTCCGCCTACTGGCTGGGGCTCTGCATGGTGGCGCTGATGGCAGCGGGCTACTTCTTCTCGACCGGCGTCTCCATGGCGGATCTGATGCTCGCACCGGCCGTCTTCGCCTTCGGACTGGTTGCCTTCGGCTTTCTGGGCATGGGGCCGGTCACCATCGCCGTCGATTCCTACGGTCCTGTCACTGACAATGCGCAGTCCGTCTACGAACTGTCGCTGATCGAGTCTGTCCCCGGCATCGAAGGCGAGTTGAAGAGGGACTACGGTTTCAATGTGGAGTTTGACCGCGCCAAATACCTGCTTGAGGCAAACGACGGCGCCGGCAACACTTTCAAGGCCACCGCGAAGCCCGTCCTGATTGGCACAGCAGTGGTGGGCGCAACCACCATGATCTTCTCGATCATCATGGCCCTCACCGGTGGGCTAAGCCACAGCGTGCAGAATCTCTCGCTGCTGCATGCGCCCTTCATGCTCGGCTTGATCTGCGGCGGCGCCATGATCTACTGGTTCACCGGCGCCTCGACTCAGGCCGTGACCACCGGCGCCTATCGGGCGGTCGAGTTCATCAAGGCGAATATCAGGCTGGATGGCGTCGAGAAAGCATCGGTCAGCGACAGCAAGAGAGTGGTCGAGATCTGCACCCAGTATGCGCAGAAGGGGATGCTCAACATCTTTCTCGCCGTTTTCTTTGCGACGCTGGCCTTCGCGTTCATGGAGCCGTTCCTCTTCATCGGATACCTGATTTCGCTCGCCATCTTCGGCCTCTACCAGGCAATCTTCATGGCCAATGCCGGTGGAGCATGGGACAACGCGAAAAAAATCGTCGAGGTTGAGCTGAAGCAGAAAGGCACGCCTCTGCATGACGCCACAGTGGTGGGCGATACCGTCGGCGATCCTTTCAAGGACACGTCCTCGGTGGCGCTCAACCCCGTAATTAAGTTCACTACGCTCTTCGGCCTGCTAGCGGTCGAGCTGGCCGTTTCGCTGACCGCCGACAACCCGCTCCTTGCTGAGGTGCTGGCAGTGGTCTTCTTCCTGGTGTCGATGTTCTACGTCCACAGGTCCTACTACGGAATGAGAATCATCAAGTCAACGAACTGACACCCTGATGAAAAATCAGAAGAGCGCCGTCCAGGCAAAGGCGGCGCTTTTCTGTGCGCATAAGCCGGTGGATTCGTCTTGCTCGATCCCAAGGGATATCCAGAGCTGCACGACTACTATCAGAAGGTCGCAACCAATGACCAGCAGC